>JABDMI010000116.1 GCA_013001575.1 Gammaproteobacteria bacterium | reverse complement strand
TCGTTCACGCCATTGACCGCAAAGGTCACTGTGGCTGTATCGGTGGCCCCAAAATCATCGGTAACCGTGAAGCTGGCCACAACCGAGGCCACATCGGTGGCCGATAAACCTTGATAGGCGTCCACTGAGGTATCCACAGTGATCAAGCCCGTTCCCGGATCATAACTGATGCCCGCGTCCGCCGCCGAGTACAAGGTCCCGTCGATTGTCACGTCATTTAAACTGAAAGAGGCGATCGTCAGCGTGCTGTCCACATCGGTCGCCACAGCGGCGATCGTGAGACCGAGATCATTGCCGTAGTTGTCTAAGCCAGTCGCTAGATCGATCGTCACCACGGCTTCGTCTTCAAACTGTGGCGCAGCCGTTAGGTCAACATCCACTGCCACCGGTGCGTCGTTCGCACCGGTAATGGTCACCGTCACCAACTGCGACGTACCGTCTTCGCTCAACACGCTGAAGCTGTCGGTGGTGGTCTCGCCTTCGGCTAAGGCATCCACTGTGGTGTTGCCGTTGTCCAGGGTGTAGGTCCACGTGCCGTCTGCATCAACTTCATAAGTGCCCAAGGTCGTGGCCGTAGGACCCGCCGCCTGGAACACATTATCCGCGCCGTCCACGTCGGTGTTGTTCAAGTCGCCCGTAGCGCTATCCACCAATGCGTCTTCTGCCACGTCACCCGCGTCATTACCGGTGATGATCGCAGCATCATTTACGCCGGTCACAGTAAACGTGACCGTGCCGGTATCGCTGGCCAAACCATCGGTCACGGTGTAGCTAACAACAACTTCAGCTGTCTCATTTTCAGCCAAGTATTGATACGCATCCGTTCCGGTATTAATGGTGATCTCACCCGTGGTCGGGTTATAACCAATGCCCGCGTCCGCGGCCGAGTACAGAGTCCCGGCAATGGTCACGCCGTTCAAACTGAAGGATTCCGAGGTCAGTGTGTTATCAACATCGGTTCCTAAATCGGCCAAGGTGATACCTAAAATATTGGCAACATTCAGATCAACTGTATAAGCGGCTTCATCTTCAGATTGCAGATCGGTATTTTCTAAATTAGCCGCTACCGGTCCATCATTAGTACCAATAATGGTGATTACGATGTCGTGATCGGTACCGTCGGCACTTTCGACCGTAATCGTATCGGTGGTGCTTTCACCCTCACCCAGTGACTGAATGGCCGCTTGGGTGTTGTCGGCAACATAAGTCCAGTTACCCAGCGCATCAATGGTCAATTCACCCAGAACTCCCTGAGTGACCACCGTTGTACTGAATGCAGCTTCGCCCGCATCCACATCCGTAACAGTCAAATTACCGCTAGTTTCAATGGTGTCAGGCGTCCCAGCGGTCACATCAACGTCTTCAGTGACAGTGCCGGTGTCTTCGCCTGCAATCACCGGCGCATCGTTGACCGGGTTTACCGTGACTGCAATCGTGCCGGTATCCACACCGCCATTACCATCACTGATGGTGTAAACAATCTCATCGGAACCGTTGAAGTCCGCATCCGGGGTGTAGGTAAGTACACCGCCGGACTCCGTCACTGTGCCATTGGAGGCAACCGCGCCGGTAATTGTCAGTGTGTCGCCATCAACATCCGTATCACCCGTTAATGGAGACACCATACCCGCAGTGTCTTCATCAACTGTGAGCGTTTCGGCGTCGTCTGTAACCGGTGCATCATTGACCGGACTGACCGATACAACAACACTACTCGCCACCGACGCTCCATTGCCATCGGTCACGTTGTAAGTGATCGTCACGTTACCAACAAAATTTTCTGCCGGTGTAAAGACCAGGTCACCATCAACCAATGCCACAGTACCGGATGACGCCGTCGGCGCAACCGTTATGTCTGTGTCAATACTCAAGGTATCGCCATCGGCATCCGTATCATTGGAAACCAACAAGGCCCCGCTAATCGTGACCGGCGTATCTTCCGCAGTACTCGCGGCATCGACCGTGACAACCGGCGCATCGTTCACGTTTTCAACCGTGACATCCAGAGTCACCGCATCCTGTGCACCAGCCCCGTCTTCAACCAGTAAGGTCAGTTGGTAACTGCCGACCTCGGCATCATCCAGGTCACGCGTCGTGGTTATCACGCCAGTGCCGGCATCAATTGCAAACAGGCCGGCTTCATTGCCCGCGATGATCGCGTAGCTGTGGGTGTCGCCGACATCCGCATCGGTGTGCGACAAGGTCGCAACTTCGGTACCCGTATCATCCAGCGCGTCGTTTTCAGTCAAGCTTGTGTTAGTCGGGGTCACGGTTGCAACCGGAGCGTCGTTGGTGCCCCCAACTGTCACCACAACACTGCTTGGGACATCGACGGTGCCATCATTGACGTTATAAGTAATGATGACGTCGCCCACAAAATTCGTGTCTGGGGTAAATACCAGATTGCCATCGACCAAGGCAACCGTACCCGCAGGCACTTCTGCAGTAGCAGCATTACCGTCGTCATCCCAGGTCGTTGTAACTAATGGTGCATTAATACTCAAGGCATCGCCATCGGCATCGGTATCGTTGGCCAATAACAAGGCCGCACTGATGGTGACCGCGGTATCTTCCGCGGTTGTTGCCGAATCGACTGCCACAATTGGCGCATCATTCACATTCGTGACCGTGACATCCAGAATAATTGCGTCCTGCGCGCCAGCCGCATCTTCGACCAGCAAGGTCAGCTGATAACTGCCAACCTCGGCATCGTCCAGGTCTCGTGTTGTGGTTATCTCGCCAGTGCCGGCATCAATTGTAAACAGACCCGCTTCATTGCCGCCGATGATCGCGTAGCTGTGAGTATCACCCGCATCCGGGTCTGTCTGCGACACTGTCGCGACAGCTGTGCCGGAGGCATCGACACCCTCAGTCAAGGCTGCGGCTGCCGTTACACTCGCCACTGGCGCGTCATTGATCGGATTGATCGTGACATTGACTGTGATGGTGTCGGTCAAGGCACCAGTGCCATTGTCCGTTACGGTGATGACAAAACTGTCGGTACCGTTGAAATCGTCATTCGGAGTGTAGGTGTAATTACCACTGGCATCTACCGCAGCGGTGCCATTTGCGGCTCCATCGCCAATCTCAATGGTATAAGTCAGCACATCAGCATCCACATCGGTGGCGTTAACCGTACCCGTCAGGACCTGATCCTCGGCTGTCGAAGCGGCAACCGCATCGGTTGCAAAAACCGGTGCGTCATTGACCGGGGTTACCGTGACCGCAACCGTCCCGGTATCCACACCGCCATTGCCATCACTGATGGTGTAGAAAATGACATCGGAACCGTTGTAATCGGCATCCGGGGTGTAATCCAGGGTGTTATCAGGGTTAATGGTCACGGTACCGTTGGAGGCACTAACCGAAGTGACCGACAGATCGGCGGGCAGGTTATCCACATCGGTATCGTTATCCAACACATCGATGTTGACCAGGGTGTCTTCGTTGGTGGTCACCATGTCAGCAACTGCAACCGGTCCGTCATTGGAGCCATAGATCGTGATGGTCACGTCTTGTTCTGTGCCGTCTTCACTCAATACCGTGAAGCTGTCGATGAGGGTATCACCGACATTCAATGCGTTAACGTCGGCATTGGCATTGCTCAGTGAGTATGTCCACGTGCCCTCTGCATCAACAGTGTACGTGCCATAAGCGTTGTCACCCGCGCCTGCACCAGCCTGGAACACCTGGTCGGTGCCATCGATGTCGGTGTTTTGCAGATCACCACTCACGACATTAATGGCAAAATCTTCCAGCACTAAACCACTGCTGGTGCCCGTGATCTCGGCGGCGTCATTGGTCCCAGTGATATTGACCACGATGTCGTAACTGGCCGTGCCGTCTTGCGATGTGACGGTTAATGTATCGGTTGCTGGGTCGCCCGCTGCCAATGCCTGAGTATCAGGATCGGCATTGTTCAAGGTGTAGGCCCACACTCCGGTTGCTGCATCAAAAGTAAAGTCACCGTAGGTGCCCGCCAAGGAAGCCGGCGCCTGGAATACAGCTTCACCATCATCGGCGTCTGTAATTATCAAAGTGCCACCAGCATCCGTATCGCCGGCTACTGGAGCGCCCACGGCATCAATACCGGCTTCTGTTGTCGCTGTATCTTCCATCAGGGAAGCCACAATGCTGGCTGAATCGTTGCTACCGGTGATGGTGATGGTGACCGTACTCGGTGTTCCGTCTGCACTAGCGACATCAAAAGTTTCACTAATGACATCCCCGTCATTCAATTCATCGAAAGCACTGTTGGCCGTAAAGGTCCATGCACCCAGTGCATCAATGTCAAATTCACCCAGTGTGCCTGTCGTGGTACTGGCCGTGAAAGCGTTGTCGGTATTATCCACATCGGAACTGGTTAAAACGCCATCAGCGGTTAAGGCCGCGTCGGTTTCAATCAGGTCAACCGAATCGGAGCTGACCACTGCTGCATCATTGGTCCCGGTAATATTAATAGTGACGCTGGTGGTGGTGCCATCGGCACTTTCCACACTGAAGGTGTCTGTGTACACAACACCATCTTCAAATTCATTGTGCGCCGTACTGGCCGCGTAAGTCCAGCTGCCATCGGCATCGATAGTAAAGGTGCCGTAATCACCCAATGTGCCGGTTTGCACCACAAACTCTTCCGGGCTGTCGGAGTCGCTAATGGTCAAAGTACCTGTGGTGCTGATATCAAGAGCTGAATCGGTTTCAGTCAGAGCAACCACATCGGCACTTAAGATGGCCGCATCATCGGTGCCGAGAATATTGATGGTGACACTGGTGGTGGTGCCGTCGGCACTTTGCACACTAAAGGTATCTGTGTAAGTAACGCCGTCAACAAATTCATCATGCGCGGAACTGGCGGTGTAAGTCCAGGCGCCGGTTGCGTCAATTGTAAATGTGCCGTAGTCTCCAACGCTACCAGCCTGCGCTACGAATACTGCTTCGCCAGCATCCACATCACTGATGGTCAAGGCTCCACTGGTACTGATATCAGCGGCAAGATCGGTTTCAACCAGATTTTCCACATCAGCACTCAGAATGGCGCCGTCATTACTGCCATTAATGGTGACAGTAATCACTTGTTCTGTGCCATCATCAGCGAACGCGCTGAAACTGTCAGTGACTACTTCGCCTGCGGTTAATGCTTCGGTGGCAGGGTTGGCATTATCCAGAGTAAAGCTCCAGTTGCCATCGGCGTCGACTGTGTATGTTCCGTATGTGGTCGCCCCGGAATCTGCCTGGAACAGGCCGTCCGGATCAGTGTTGTCCACATCGGTGTGATTGAGATCACCAAACACAGTATCCACCAGATCGCCTTCACCTACTTCACCTTCGACCACACCCGTAACGACGGCTGCATCATTGGTGCCGGTGAAAGTGATGGTGACCGTGACCGGATCCGAAGTGTTATTGGCCGTACCCGAATCATCGGTGGCAACAACATCGAAAGAAAGAGTGATGGTTTCACCCAGACCCAAGAAGTCCAGGTCTTCACTGGAGGTGTAGTCCCAGCTGTCCTGATCCACGCTGAAACCGGCAATGAGGTCGGCTTCCAGAGCCAGGTTCACGGGATCGATAGGATCGGCCGGGTCGAGCGCGCCGCTGTAGGCGATATCATCGTTGTAGGTTTGACTGACTGTAACGATGTCGGTCGCATCGATATCGTCAAAACTTAATGCGCCTGAATCGGACAATACGGCATTGTCATCACCTTCGTCCATCGCGCCATCCGTATCAAGAATGGTCAGGGTCGGTTGGTCATTGGTGCCGGTGATCACAACCGTAACGTCTTGCGTTGCAGTGTCATTGGCCGTTCCACTGTCGTCCATTACGGTGATGGTGTAGGTCGCGGTGACGGTCTCGCCATCAGCAATGTATTGGGTCAGAGCATTATCGAGACTGAAATCCCAGGCAATATCACCATCGTTGGTACCCGTCTGGGTAATTGTGACCGCGCTCGCCAAGGCGGCACTCAAATCGGCCGGAATCGGTTCTGCGCTGTCGGTGGCCTCTGCTGTAAGAGCAACCGATGAAGTAATTACATCGGTGTCATCAATTTCAGTGAATGTGACAGAGCCTGCGTCGGTCAGATTTGGCGTGGTGGCGTCTTCAATGACCGCACCCTCAACATCGACCACTTCAATGATCGGGGTGTCGTTGGTACCGGTAACGGTTACGCTTACGGTTTGCGTATCTGACAAGCCATTATTATCTGTGACGGTGACATCAAAAGTGACCGTGGCGGTCTCAGCATCCGCCAGATATTGGAAATCGGCACCTGGATCAAAGGTGTAGACACCAGTCGCCGCATCAATAGTTACGCTGCCTTCCAAAGGTTGCGTGGTAGTGAATTCATGAGTATCGATCAGATCGACATCGGTAAAAGTAGCCGTGCCATCAACTGTGGCACCGTCTTCAGTGGCGGCCAGATCAACAACTGAAATGACTGGCGCGTCATTGGTGCCAGTGATTGTGATTGTAATTACCTGCGAGTCAAATGTGCCGGGTACGTCAATATCAGAAAAATCATCGCCCACGAACACGGTAAAACTTTCAGTGGTGGTTTCGCCTTCTGCCAAATAGGCCGTGGCTTCGTTATCGACCACATAGGTCCAGTCAAAAGTGCCCGGTTCGGTGGTTGGGTCTTCACTGACTCCGGTCAAAACCATGATGCCACCCAGGGTATTGCCCGCGTCGGGCTCGACCTCGGTACCATGCGTATCCGTGAAATCGAGATCGGTAAAGGTAATTGTGCCGCTGGTTGTCAGGGAGTCGAGACCTTCCGCACCATCAACCAAAACTCCATCAACACTGAAATTGTCCACCAGCAATTGCGAATCTACGGCATCGTCGCCTTCATTCACCACCCCGATGCCAAACACATAGGTGCCGTCGGCCGGTGCTGTAAAGGAATAAGTGGTCCATTCATTCGTATCCACATCCGAGCTACGCTCCAGATACGAAACATCTCCGTTGACCGAGACAAAAGCAAAATCATTGATATCAGTGGTTACGGGCACGTCGCCTTCAGCGTCCTGGAAATTCCAGTCAAACGTGACCACTTGACCGGCGGTCAGGGTCACGGCCGTAGTTATGCCTGAGCCATCAACCACATCTTGACCGGCATGGACATCCAGAGTACCCGGTGCAAGACCCAGTTCGGCCTCGATCTCGGCATCGGTAGCGCCCTGGGCATTCAACAATGCCATCGAGCTGCCCTCGGTAGGCAAAATGCCATTCAATTCATTCACGCCGATTACTTCACCAACTGCGGTGAACGCCGAACTTGATGCAGCGTCGGCCAACGGGACCTGGGTGACATCGCCACTCAAGTCGGATTCGGCTTCAACAATGACCGGAACATCATTGGTACCGGTAACGGTTACCGTAACGGTTTGCGTATCTGACAAGCCATTATTGTCTGTTACGGTGACGTCAAAACTGACCGTGGTGGTCTCGCCATCGGCGAGGTATTGGAAATCTTCGCCCGGGTCAAAAGTGTACACACCGGTCGCGGCATCAATACTGACGCTGCCTTCAGTTGGTTGAGTGGTAGTGAATACATGGGTATCACTGATGTCCACATCACTAGCCGTCGACGCTCCATCGACTGGCGCCCCGTCTTCGGTGGCAGCAATATCAACCACAGCTAAGATTGGCGCATCATTTTGACCAGTAATGGTAATGGTAGCCGAGGTGCTGACCGTTCCACCATTGCCATCCTCAACGTCGTAGGTGTAGACCAATACGACTGTTTCGCCCTCGGCGAGATAATCGTAGGTGGTCATATCCACCGTTAAGGTGCTGCCAGAAATGCTTACACCGCTGGCGTCGTTGCCACTGGTCTCAACCACATTGGCAATGCTCAGTGTGTCGCCATCCTGGTCACTGGCGTTTTGTAATAAGTCAACGCTCAGACCGGCATTTTCACTTGTTTCGTCTTCTATAGCTGCACTGACAACCGGGGCATCATTTTGATCCGTCACCGTGATAGACACGCCCTGGGAAACGCTCAGGCTGCCATCCGATGCAGTGACATTCACGTCATACACGTTGTCCCCATCGGAGTCGCCCGGATTTTCAAAATCGGGTGGATTGATGAAACTCACAACCCCGGTTGAGGAATTGATGGTGAATAAACTCGCATCTGTCCCAGTCAGGCCATAGGTGATGGAATTGCCATCGGGATCGGTGGCGTTGGCATCGTAGGCCGTGGTTGTATTTTCAGCCGCATTACTCGAATTGGCAGAAGTGAAAGATGGGGCATTATTTACGGGAGGCGCCGGAGCTGGAGCGGGTGCTGATGAACCACCGCCACCACCGCCAGCTGCTGCTGCAAGTAACAATACACCACCACCGACCAACAGAAGAGTGCTTCCACCGCCACCACCGCCGGCTGCGGCAACCACAACTGCGGCTGCATCTTCGATGGATAAACCCAGATTGGCCAGCGCATCGGAAGTCAGATAATAACTTCCGTCATAAATAAAATACTCGCCAGACAAGACCGTAACAGTTTCACCACTTTCCATGGTCAAGATCAGATTGCCAAACTCATCTACGCTAGTTGAATTAACCCCGTCGATCACATCGACGCCGACGCCGTCAGAAGCATCCAATTGCTCCTGGGCCCGCAGTGGATTACTCAAGCTGAAAGCGCCTAAAAGTAGTACCAGATTTGCTGTTAGTCTTGTTGGTTTCATAATCTTAATCCGTTTTGAAATGTTTATCGTTTATGTAGTGAAATTGCGCTTGTATTTAATTAAATAAATACCCGCTGACCAGCCACTCAGTGAGTCTGACCAAGCATGTATTAGTGTTTGAAATTTACTCTTTGATAACGCCTATGCCGACTTGTGTGTCGACTTTGTTGTTCAATTATGCACCTGCATTACCCTAGTTGTTTTTAATTAAATTCGCCTGAGTGTAGCACAGTTAAAAACTGCAACAAAATGCAGGTTTTATAGGCAATAGACACTGTTTGAAGAGATATTTTCCTGATTTTGGCCATTTCGTGCCAAAAATGAAACAAACTGGGTTGCTTTTGATTTCATCCATACTGAGATTGCTTGAATAACATACAAAAAAATAGCCTTATAATTTTTTTTTAAGAATAAAATTAATGGTTTAGGACTGTTTTGGAACAATCTGCCAATAATTTTGCGTGACATTCTGTAATCTGAATTTAGAGAAACTTGTTAACTAATTGAAACAGTTGGTAAATGCCATTTTGATTAAGAATCCTTTGTGAAATGCCTGTTCTGAGTTGAAGTCCTTCATTCTTTACCCAATGCAGTTGTGCATACATTTGAGTCTTATGACCGCTGTTTAACCTCGATGAAATTAGCCAGAGATCTCAAGAATCCCAGCAAGCCAAGCAAGATCGCCGTCAGCGGGATCACCGCTTTAAGCAGATACAAGGCCGGCAAGCCGCCCGATTGCCAGGAAGTTTCCCGGATTCGCCAGGATTCCGACACATAGTCCCAACTGCTCCAGGCAATGAAAGCGCACAGTGGCAATAACAGAACGATCGCACCGACCAGGTCGACATACGCTTTGGTACGCGGGCTGCATCGGGTATAGAAAATATCCACTCGCACATGCTCGTCGGCATTCAAGGTATAGGCAGCCGCCAGCATAAAGACCAGGGCATGCATCCAGGTCACACTTTCCTGTAACCATATCCAGCCGAGGTCAAAGAATTTGCGTAACACCACAATTGCAAAGGTGACCAACACCATAAACAAGGTCAACCAGGAAACGGTACGCCCTAAGCAGTCACAAAGCGTGGATATTTGTTTAGCCAGTTTTTGCATGTACGAATTTGATATTCATCTCTTTGGTGGATTCATGGTTTATTGCTGCTTTAGACGTTATAAATTCAACATTACCTGCTGTTCTTCCGGCGAAGGCTCAAAGCTGCGATCATGATAAAAGTCGAATATTATCTGTTTCACTTCTTCCGGGGTATCCACCAGACTGAACAGGTCCATGTCTTCGGGTGAGATCGTGCCATTGGCGATCAGTGTGTTCTTGAACCACTCCACAAGACCGCTCCAAAATCCGGATCCGACCAGGACCACCGGAATCCTGCGTGACTTTCCGGTTTGAATAAGCGTCAGAATTTCCATAACCTCATCCAGGGTGCCAAATCCACCCGGCATCACCACATAGGCCGAAGCGTATTTGACGAACATCACCTTGCGTGAAAAAAAATGCCTGAAGTTCATGGCTATGTCTTGATACTCATTGGCGTTTTGTTCATGCGGGAGCTGGATATTCAAGCCCACACTCAAGGATTTACCTTCAAAACCGCCCTTACTCCCGGCTTCCATGAGTCCGGGGCCACCACCGGTGACGATTGAGAAACCTGCGTTGGACAGCACATGGGCAATTTCTTCCGTGAGTTTGTAAAACTCGTGTTCGGGCTCGGTGCGGGCCGACCCGAAAATACTCACCGAAGGCTTTATGCAGGATAGCTGTTCGAAACCCTCAACAAACTCGGCCATGATCTGAAAAATCTTCCACGACTCACGGGTTAACATGGAATGGTCGATCGGACTACGCGGTGGGCTTGGCAATTTTTTTGCCATGGGTGACTCCTTGTTATCTACACATTGTGGTCACTGACAAGTTTCCAGACATCAGTGTGAATTTATTTTGAATTGTAACTAGAATTTACTGCTATGGGTAATTATGGCGCTGTCGGAATAACTCCAGGCCAGCGGCGCGATATTTTCCGCACGCTGCGGCACACTTAATCCTTGCGGCCAACCGCCCTGGTATTCGCTCATGTGTAATGTCAGGTCGCCATCACTTACGAGTTCAACCACCAGGTCAAATTTTTCATTACCCAAACCAAAGTAGGTGATCGGCAACTCAATAGTCGCTTGAGAATCTTCGGTTGATGCAAAGGGTCGCAGATCAAATGATTTTCCATCGATGGTCAAGCCACTGAACATGGCATCGGCCGACAACACCAGACGCCCCATTTCAGTATGCGTTTGACCTTGTATCTCTATTTCAAAACGCATTCGCTCACCAAGCCGTATACGTTTTTTTAGACTCACTTTGGCATGCTTTATATCAACGCTTGGGGCTGATGACAATTTGAGGTTTGAAGCGCCAAACGGCATTAAAACAGTTTTTTTCCGGGTATTGTCTGCCGGGAAGAATTCGCGTGTCCAGGCATCCTGGTGATCACCTCGACTGGCCCAATAACTCTGGTTATTTTCAGCATCATGATAATAAAAAACTTCGGTCGGACGGGGTTTGCGTGGTGTGTATTCTGCTGTGAATGCGCCATACAAAGCTATACCCAACACCGCAGCGCCAAAAGGATAGATCACTTTTCTAGGGATTCTTAATAGAATGCACATGAGCTGTACAATGATGAGTAAAACCAGCGGCGAGAAAAATGCGGGGTCCAGCAATCCAACACCCAAATACACCATGTAAAGAAGGTGTGCCCATAAATACACGCAAAACAGACTGGCGATCGCCATTGGCCAAAAAGTGTATTTCGTACGCCACACCATGAGTTGCCCGATCAGGATAAACAACAAGGCCCAACTGAAAATGTAGTTGGCATTGGGGATGGAGAACACAACGATCGCACTACAGATACTCAATATTACCCAGGCTGCGGCCACCAGATTCTTGTGTGAGACCCAACGATTCGCGAATTTACAAAACGCGGCCGTTAAGGCGACCAGAAATAATCCATAACTTAATAACAGGTAATGATATTTATAAGTCAGGTTTTTCGGGCGCTCACTACTCTGAAAACTGTCAAAGGCAAATTTGGTAATCACATTGATCACAATGATCACTACCAGGATAGACAACACTCCCGCCAGAATTCCCTTAGGGTTGACATGCTTGAGGCGCACACCGGTACACAAGGTGTACAAGGCAAACAGTAATACCAATACAGCAAACGCTATTGCAGTATTACTGGAATATTGCACCAATAGACCAGGCAGAACATTAAAATACGTGGCGTCACTTTGAGAGGTTTGCCAGTTATCAAGGTTGGCAAAATGTTGCACCAGAGAGGTAGCCAATACACCATGGTGTTGCAAGGAACCAATACTTAGATTCTCGATAGTATCTGCTGGCGAGTGATAATCAAATGCATTGTCTACAAAGGCAAAATTAAGGATCTGATAGCCCCGGTCTTTAATAATACTGACATCTGTATCATTGGGCATGCGCTTGTAGACTTCGTAACTGATCGAACTGGCGGATGGTGATTTGGCGGCTTTTCTGAATTCCCTGATCAGCCAGGCATTTCCAGGGCTGGTCTCAAACATTTGCGAGCCACCCGCTGATCCCCGGGCCTCAAAATTCAAAACCAATCCGATCTCTTGCGCCCAGGGATGTTCGCGAAAAAACCCTTGTGCTCCGAGCAAGCCGACCTCTTCGGCGTCGGTGATGACCACAATCACATCACGCAGCAACTGTGGTCCGTTACGCAAGACCCGGAGAGTTTCCAAAATGGCGGCAACACCCGACCCGGCATCACCAGCACCCGCAGCCGTTGGTACAGAATCGTAATGACTCATTAGGGTTACCGCGGGATAATCGGGATTTTTACCCGGCAAGCGTGCCACGATATTTTTAACTTTTGCGATACGCGGGGTTCGTTTGGAGTATCGCGGATAATCGTAGATCACCGAGGTTGCTTGCAACTGGGTTTGCAAACCCAGCAATTGCAATTCTTTACTGATGTACGCCTGGACCTTGGCGTGTTCTTGCGAACCAACCATATGCGGGCGTACCGCAATATGATTCAAATATTCACTGGCACGTTCAGCGGAAAACTGGTCAGCGGGGGCATTGGTCAGAACAACCGGTGGCGGGGTAATTTGCTGCATGCCCAGGAAAAGGGCCAGAGCAAATAACAACACACAAGTCAGTAACGGGAAATACTCCAGATTTGGAGACTGATGTGAAGTGTTAGCTGGTTGCATACCTTAATTACCTGTATACACACACCCGGAATTGCAAGTTTCCTTAACCACAACTTTACTCAGTGACGGAAGCTTGACTTGCAACTGTTGCCATATCCACTTGGCCAGATTCTCGCTGGTCGGATTTTCCAGGCCGTCAATTTCATTCAGGTAGTTGTGATCGAGTTGCTGGTACAAGGGGTCGAAGCTTGCCTTGAGTTCGGCAAAGTCCATAACCCAGCCACTGTTCTCGCCAACCGGACCACTGACGTGAATTTCGACGATAAAGGAGTGCCCGTGCAAACGTCGGCATTTATGCCCTTCGGGCACATTGGGCAAATGATGGGCGGCTTCAATTTGAAAGACTTTAAATATTTCCATTCGGGCATTCTATCAGTGATGTAAAAATACGGAATTAATGAAACTGTTTGGCAACTTTATGCCAGCGCAAGGACTTAATATTCCCAAAACGCCGTGGTGAATAAAACCAGCAATGTGAAAATTTCCAGGCGCCCCAGAAGCATGGCAAAAATACTGATCCACTTTGCTGTGTCATTAACGCTTACAAAATTACCAGCGACCTCACCTAAGCCCGGTCCTAAATTGTTTAAACTCGCAGCCACTGCCGAAAAGGCGGTCACCTGATCCAGGCCGGTGGCCATCATGAGTAGCATCATGACCCCGAACACCACAATATACACGGAGAAAAATCCCCACACGGCGTCGATCACTCGTGGTGAAACGGCGCGGTTGGCCAGCTTGACCGGGATCTCGGCGCTGGGGTGTACCAGCCGGACCACTTCCCGCATGCCTTGCTTGAATACCAGCAACCAGCGGATAACTTTCATGCCGCCGGCGGTTGAACCCGCACAGCCTCCAATAAAGCTCAGCAAGATCAAGAGTAAAGGCAAGGCGCCCGGCCACAGTGAATAGTTGGCAGTGGTGAAACCTGTGGTTGTCGCGATCGAGACCACTTGAAAAATAGCCGCGTGCGTTGCCTGCGATGCGTCATCAATATGATCGGAGATCTCAAGACTCAAGGCAACGATCACCACGCCTATAAAAATTATAAATAAATAGGTTCTGAATTCAGCGTCGCGAAAATAATGCTTGATACGCCAACGTCGATAGGCGGTGAAATGTAAGGCGAAATTCATTCCCGCGATCAACATAAAAATAATCGCAACGGTGTCGATCAGGGGACTATTAAAATGCCCGATACTGGCATCGTGAGTTGAAAACCCCCCGATAGCGATCGTACTAAAACTATGACACAAGGCATCGAACCAGGTCATGCCGGCAAAAAAGTAAGCCAACATACATAACACAGTCAAACCCAGATAGATGTACCACAAGGCTTTGGCCGTTTCGGTGATGCGTGGCGTGAGTTTGGAATCTTTTACCGGTCCGGGCGTTTCAGCGCGATACAACTGCATACCACCCACACCTAACATGGGCAGGATGGCGAGTGCCAAAACAATAATGCCCATGCCGCCTAGCCATTGCAGCTGGTGGCGATAATACAAGACTGAACGCGGCATTTCGTCCAGGCCCACCAGAATGGTTGCACCGGTTGTGGTAAGACCGGAAACGGCTTCAAAAAACGCGTCGGTCAAACTTAGCTGGAGATCCGAGAATAAAAACGGCAAGGCCCCGGCTAATCCAATCACCACCCAGAACGTGGAGACCACCAAAAACCCGTCGCGTAAACGCAATTCCGCCCGTAAATGTCGCAAGGGATACCAGAGAATCGCACCAAGCACCAGATAGACCAACAGCGCATTAAAAAATGCCGCGACCTGGCCGTCGTCATAAAAGATCGAAAATACGATTGGTGGCAGCATGGTGGCACTGAAGATCATCAGCAAAACACCGAGAATCCGAATGACCAATTTAAAATTCATGTGATGACTTGATCTTAGCTATTACTGAAATTGACCGAAACCTGAAATAGATCTTCAACCGCCGGGATCTTGGTGCGATCGGTCAGGAATAAGATAACGTGGTCATCGCGTTCGACCACAACATCGTGATGCGCAATGATCACTTCTTCATCGCGTACAATAGCAGCAATGGTTGAACCCTTGGGCAAGTCGATGTCCTCAAGGGCGCGTCCGACCACTTGTGAGGTTTCTTTGTCACCATGCGCGATCGCTTCCAGAGCCTCCGCCGCGCCGCGCCGTAAGGTATGCACTTTAACCACGTCACCACGCCGCACATGCGAGAGCAAGGCGCCACTGGTTATTTGCTGGGGTGAAACCGCTACATCAATAACCCCGCCGCTTTCCACCACCTCGCCGTAACTTGGTCGATTGATCAGCGCGATGGCTTTTTTTACGCCCAGACGTTTGGCCACCATGGCGGATAAAATGTTCGCTTCTTCGGAATTGGTGACCGATACGAAGACATCGGTGTTTTCGATATTCTCTTCCAGTAAAAGATTTTGATCAGCGGCATCACCAGTGAGCACAATGGTTTTGCGTAACTTTTCCGAGATACGTCGTGCGCGGTCACGATCGCGTTCAATCAGCTTGACCTTGTTGGTGCGCTCCAGAACTTTAGCCAGTTGATATCCAATGTTGCCGCCGCCGGCGATCAGGACCCGTCGCACCGGAGTTTCCAGTTTGCGCATCTCGCTCATCACCATGCGAATATCATTGCGCTCGGCAATAAAGAACACATTATCGCCTTCCTGTATCACGGTATCCCCGTCCGGCATCACACTCAGGCCGTCACGGTAAATCGCCGCGACACGTGCGTCGGTATTTGGCATGTGTTCCGCCAAAGCACGTAATTCCTGACCCACCAACAATCCGCCTTCATGCGCGGTTACCCCGACCAGGCGAACTTTGCCATCGGCAAACTCCAGGACCTGCAAGGCACCCGGAAAATGGATCAAACGTTCAATGTGTTCGGTCACCAGTTGTTCGGGCGAGATGATGACGTCAACCGGCAAGGCATCCTGACTGAATATGCGTGACACCGACGGATGGGTATAAGCGGATTCACGCACCCGGGCAATTTTGGTTTTGGTATGAAACAAGGTATATGCCACCTGACAGGCGACCATATTGGTTTCGTCAGAATTGGTTAAGGCGATCATGATGTCGGCATCATTACAACCGGCTTGTTCGAGCACGCGCGGGTGCGAGGCGAAGCCTTCAACGGTGCGAATATCAAGACGGTCACTGAGTTCTTTTAATACTTCTGCATCGGTGTCGACTACTGTGATCTCGTTTTGTTCTTCCTGCGCGAGATTATAGGCCGCAGTTGAGCCCACTTGTCCGGCACCTAGTATTAGTATTTTCATAGGGAGATATGCGTCGCGAGATCTGACAAATTCTTATGCTTATTACTTATGCGTTATTGCTTGTTGCGAATCCGAATATTATTTTTTTGCTGCACGTCAAGATAAGCACATTACGCCTAATAATGCGGGCTTGCAAGGATTTACCGGCAATTTCCGCTAATTAAATGTCTTGCAAAATAGGCAAAAAAATGGTGCGCATACGTGGAAATCGGAATACTTACACAACTTGCAAATTGGCATAGGCCAAGACCAGCCATTTCGCGCCCACGTCTTGAAAATTCACCTGCACCCTGGCATGACTGCCCTGACCTTCGTAATTCATGACCACGCCGGGGCCAAATTTCTTATGCATGACCGATTGACCCAGTTTTAATCCTGACGGTGCCGGTTCTCTGATGCGTAAGCCTGCCCGTGCTGCTGGCATGACCGGGCGCGCCACCGACACTTTAGGACGAATATCATTCACCAGTTCTTTGGGGATTTCCGCCAAAAAGCGCGAGGCTTGACCGTAGCTGTCGTGGCCGTACAAACGGCGCCGTTCGGCGTGTAGCAGATACAAATGCTCCATAGCCCGGGTCATGCCCACGTAACACAGGCGACGCTCTTCCTCGAGCCCGGCGGCATCATTGATCGAGCGCTGGTGCGGAAAAAGCCCATCTTCCATGCCACATAAAAACACCAATGGAAATTCCAGCCCTTTGGCGGAATGCAAGGTCATCAGTTGCACACAGTCTTCCCAGGCATCGGCCTGGCCCTCGCCGGCTTCCAGGGCGGCGTGCGCCAAAAACGACACCAATGGCGACATTTCTTCAGAAAATTCATCCTCGTCATTTTGCAAAGCGTGCGCCATGTCGTCAGGATCAAAACCACTGGCCGCCGAGATCAGTTCATCCAGGTTTTCCAGACGCGCTTCACCGCGTTCGCCTTTTTCTTTTTTGTAATGTTCGATAATGCCGCTGGTGTGCACCACGTGTTCAACCTGTTCACCCAGATCGAGATCTTCGATGGCTTTGCTCATGTGATCGAGCATGATCAGGAAAGCGTTCAAAGCATTGGCAGAACGCCGTGGAAAGTCCATTTCATCCGACACACAGGCACCGGCAGCACGCCACATTGAACAGGCGTTGGCCCGGGCGTAAGCGCGGATCTGTTCGACCGAACGCGCACCAATTCCGCGGGTCGGAGTATTGACCACGCGTTCAAAGGCCGCATCATCGTGCGGGTTAGAACACAAACGCAAATACGCCAAGGCGTCTTTGATCTCGGCGCGTTCGAAAAAGCGCAAGCCCCCGTAAACACGATACGGAATGCCCGCCTGTATGAGCATTTCTTCAAACACCCGCGATTGCGCATTCGAGCGATACAGGATGGCGCAATCTTTGCGTAAGTTGCCTTCGTTCTGCCATTGGCGAATGCAGTTAATCACAAACTCCGCTTCTTCACGTTCATTGTAGGCAGAATACAGCTGGATCAAGTCGCCATCGTGGCCATCGGTCCAGAGTTCTTTGCCGAGGCGATCGGTGTTGTTGTCAATAACCGCATTGGCGGCTTTCAGGATGTTACCGGTGGAACGATAATTTTGTTCCAGACGTATGGTTTGCAAAGCCGGATAGTGCTGTGCAAGGCGCTGCAAATGTTCAACCTTGGCACCGCGCCAACGATAAATCGACTGATCGTCATCGCCGACCACAAATGGTATGCCCTTGTCACCGATCAATAGTCGCAACCAGGCGTATTGGATGGTGTTGGTGTCTTGAAACTCATCGACCAGCACATGGGCAAAACGTCGCTGGTAATGGGCCAGCAAATGTGGATTGTTTAACCAAAGTTCATGCGCACGTAATAATAATTCGGCAAAGTCGATCAACCCGGTGCGTGCGCACATGGCTTCATAGGCGGTGTAAATACGGATCCGGATAGACTCCAGTTCATTCTCGCCCGCCTGACAATGCTGCGGTCGTATACCCTCTTCTTTTTTCTTGTTCACCCACCAGCACATCTCGCGCGGTGGCCAGGCGCCTTCGTCGAGATCCATTTCACGCAAGACCCGTTTCATCATGCGCTTTTGATCATCAGCGTCCATGATCTGGAAAGACTGCAGCAATTCCGCTTCGCGCCAATGCCGACGTAATAAGCGATGTGCCAAGCCGTGAAAAGTGCCTATCCAGAGCGGTGCGGCAGGCACTTGCAACATGCCCTCAACCCGTCCGCGCATTTCGGCCGCCGCTTTGTTGGTAAAGGTCACGGCCAGAATGTTATGCAGATTCACGCCCTCAACCTGCACCAACCAGGCGATACGATGCACCAAGACCCGGGTTTTGCCACTGCCCGCCCCTGCCAATACCAACATAGGCTGGTCTGCGGCCGTTACCGCCTGGCGTTGTGCATCATTAAGGTCGTCGAGAATTGCTGAAACATCCATTCGGCTATTGTACTGGATGCAATAAAACTTTCTGTCTGCTTACCGTACAATATAGCCTGCCTGAAAAAACACTTTTGGACACCAAAAAACATGCAAGCACCACTCAGTGATCGTCTATTTTCCGAATTTATCGGAACCTTTGCCCTGGTCTTTTGTGGTGTTGGCGCAATTGTTGCCGACCAGCTTTTTGGCGGTCTGGGCAATATGGGGATTGCCCTGGTCTTTGGTTTGGTGGTCATGGTTATGATCTATGCCGTAGGCGATATCTCGGGTGCACATTTTAATCCTGCGGTGAGTTTCGGGTTTTTTCTATCGCGGCGTTTTCCGGCAAAAGAATTTGTAATTTACAGCGTGGTTCAGATCACAGCATCAGTATTTGCTGTTGTTTTATTACGCTTCCTGTTAAGCGATTTTGCAGCCAACGATATTAACTTTGGTGTAACCCGGTCTTCGATTGGAGTTTGGCAAGGGTGTGTACTCGAAATCATCATTACCTTCTTTTTGATGTTCGTGATCTTGCGAGTAGCAACTGGGGCAAAAGAAACGGGCATGATGGCGGGTCTGGCCATAGGTGCAACAGTAGCCTTGGCCGCAGCCTTTGCCGGACCACTCACTAATGCAAGCATGAACCCGGCACGCAGTATAGGACCGGCATTGGTCGCTCTGGATTGGTCACAACTCTGGCTTTATTCCATTGCGCCAATGATCGGCGCGGCACTGGCGGTATACAGTTGTAAATGGACCGCCTTTGATGGTTGCTGTGAAGCCACTGTGTAAACACAATTCAAGCAAAAATTATTTACAAAAGTATTCTAAAAGTAATTGCTTGCACGGCGTACAATGACTGTTTTTAAAATCACCATTGCGTAAATTCGGCCTTATGAAAAAACTTGTTCTTATTGTGGTCCCCGTAGTTCTAATTGGCGTGTATTTTTTATATCAGGGAAAGGGGGACTCCGACTCCATTAAACTCCCGACAGGCTATTGGTCGGTGGAACAAAGTAGTGCAGTACTGGAACGCAGTGCCGAGATCATCTTGTCGCCCGACCTCAGCGCCTTAAAAGCCCAGGAACGTGAAGCCGTACGTGAACTGATGCTGGCCGGGATTATATTTAATGACTTGTATGAATTATCCCGCCACCCGCAGGCCTTGAGTGCGCGTGATGAATTGAATAAATTACACAAAGAACTCGGCGAACCGGTGGAAACCGCCAATCTGCTCAATTTGTATTATCAGTTCAAGGGGCCGATCGCCACAAACCTTGAAAACGAGCGTGTGGCTTTTTTGCCGGTCGAACCCGAACAAGCCGGTGGCAATGTCTACCCCTGGGGCGTGGATAAAGAAGCGCTGGAAAAATATTTGTCCGGCAATCCGGATCTGCGTCGCAGCATTATGCATTTGCGTTCAGTGGTACGCAAAGTTACCCCGACCAATCTCACCGAAGACATCGCCAAACTCAATAACAATTTACTCCTCGACAGTTTGCACCCGGGGCTTAAAGACCGTCTGCTCAAGATCCAAAGTGAACATCCCAATGAGGGTTACTACGGCTTGCCCTATTCCGTGCATTACATGAATGAGATCATGCAGATCCACAAACACCTGAATAATGCGGCCGACTGGATGGAGAATGAAGACCGCGAATTTGCCGGATATTTACGCCAACGCAGTTTTGATCTGCTGCGTGATGATTATGAAGCCGGTGACGCATCCTGGGTCACTGGCCGTTTTAATCAACTCAATGGTCAGATCGGCAGTTACGAAACTTACGACGACACCTTGTTTGGCGTGAAAAGTTATTTCAGTTTGAATGTGCTGTTACGAAACAAAGAGGCCAGTGAAAAACTCGCCAGCGGTTTGCGAAATTTACAAGCAGTACACGACGCCTTGCCTTATCAATTTCCGCGGCGTATTAACGAAAACTTGTCACTCGGAGTGTACGACGTGATCGCTGACTTTGGCCAGTCACGTGGTGCCAATACCGCCACCATATTGCCCAATGAAGCGGAACAATCACGTAAGTATGGTCGTACTATCATGCTACGCCATAACATCATGACCAATCCGGTGCTGTTCGCCAATGCCCAGGCACGCTTTGCCGCGGCAGTAGAGCCTGAATTTGCCGCTGATTTAAGCATGGATGGACAATTCCAGCGCACCTTGTGGCATGAAGTGGGTCATTATCTGGGAGTCGACGAAACCGAGTCCGGTGGTGATCTGGACGCTGCACTCGAAGAAGTCGCCGATCATTTTGAAGAAATGAAAGCGGACCTGGTTTCCCTGTTCACGGCGAAAGAATTATTGGAAAAAGAAGAACTCGGCGCCGAGACCTTTAAACAAATTCAGGCCGGCGGAATATTACGCGTACTCAGAACCAACAAACCACGCAGGGACCAGGCCTATGGCACCATGCAATTGATGCAATTTAATTATTTATTAGAAAACGAGGTGATCAGCTTTGATCCTGAAATGGAAAAAATTCATATTGATTACGAAAAATTTCCTGCTGTGGTCGCCAGCATGCTGGAAGAAGTGTTAGGCATCCAGGCCAGTGGCAAAAAGAATGAAGCCAAGGCCATGATCGAACGCTGGGGCTATTGGGATTCCGAGCTGCATCAGGTGCTGGCCAATAACATGAAAGCCGCAAGCCGGTTCCAATATCGCCGGGTACGTTTCACCGAATTGGAAAATCTGGAGAAAGAACTTGGATCAGACTAAATCTTCACAGACCAAGCCTGCATTAAAGCGATCCCTTGGTATCTGCTGTATTGCAATTCTGATCACGCTTGCGGCGTGTAGTCGCTCCGATAAAGTTCAGCAGGCAAGCTCCGAGGAACCTGTCAAGCAAGTTGAGCAACTGCCCGTGAGCACAATTGAGCATCCGGATGACTGGTATGCCCAGGGACAAAGCCTGTTACAAGAAAAATTGCAGCAACCGCTGAATCAACGCCCTGCAAAAAATGTGATCCTATTCATTGGCGATGGTCTGAGTGTGGCAACAGTCACTGCCGCGCGTATCCTTGACGGGCAATTGCGTGGTGAAAGCGGGGAAGAGAATTTTTTGAGTTTTGAACATTTTCCCTATACCGGCCTGAGCAAAACCTACAACACCGATAGCCAAACTCCGGATTCGGCCGGCACCGCAACCGCCATGCTGAGCGGTATTAAAACCAAGATCAGTGTGGTGGGTATGAACGATAAGGTGGTGCGTGGTGAATGCGCAGGTAGCCAAGCTGCGATTGCACCATCCTTGCTCGAACTTGCCGAACAGGCCGGATACAAGACCGGCGTCATTGCAACTACCCGTATCACACACGCCACACCGGCCTCGGCCTTTGCGCATGTGGCACACCGCGACTGGGAAGCCCAGGCGCCGCAGGGATGCAAGGATATCGCCTCCCAACTGGTGGATTTTGATAAGGGAGACGGAATCGAAGTAGTCTTGGGTGGCGGACGCGCAGCCTTTTTGCCGGTCAGCACACCAGACCCGGAATATGCCGACAAAAACGGTTACCGGCGTGACGGCAAAAACCTGATACAAACATGGCAAGCACAAACGCCAAGCCGGAAATATGTCTGGAATCTACAAGACTTTAATGCGCTTGCGCTCTCCAAACATGCTTACTCGCAGATCCTGGGTTTGTTTGAACCCAGCCATATGCAATACGAGGCCGATCGCGGGGAAGACGCCAGTGGAGAACCGTCGATTGCCGACATGACCGGCTTTGCGATCAAGCATCTCAGCTCGGAAGACGGTTTTTTTCTGCTGGTTGAAGGCGGCCGCATTGATCACGCCCATCATGCGGCAAATGCTTACCGCGCCCTGCATGATGCCGTCGCCTTTGCCGATGCCGTGAAAATGGCCGATGAGTTGACCAATGATGAAGATACTTTGATCGTGGTGACTGCGGATCATGGCCATGTGATGGAATTTGCCGGATACCCGAAACGCGGTAACCCGATCCTGGGCAAGGTCAGCAGCGCCCTGACGGTTGACGGCATGACCCTGGATCGCGATGCCAGTGGTAAACCCTATACCACCCTGGGTTATCTCAATGGCCCGGGACATATTGGTGCCAGTGACACACAACCCGAGGGCAGCAAAAGCTATCCGCATTATCCAAATACTATTCAGGGCATTACAAACGGCAGACCGGATCTGAGCGAAGTCGATACCGAAGACAAGAACTATTTACAAGAATCGGGTATACCAACTCGCTCTGAAACCCATTCCGGCACCGATGTCGGCGTGTATGCCAAGGGCCCGGCAGCGCATTTACTTACCGGGGTGTATGAGCAGAATTATATTTTTCATGTGATGCAACACGCCTTGCGCCTCGAGCCTGCTGAATAATATTGCCCCAATAAATTTGGCCAGCAATAATCATGCTAGAAAGGCACTTCACAAAATCCCTTAACCCGCTCATTGCTAAGCGGGTGATCAAATTCCAGTTTGCTGGCATGCAACATCAAACGCTGCGACATCGCCAAGGCTTTTGGGTGCGCATACAAACGACAACCCAAAATCGGATGACCGATCTCTGCCGCATGTACACGGAGCTGGTGAGATCGTCCGGTTAGCGGTTTGAACAACAGGCGTGTTTGATCCTCGCCCCTGTGCAATACCTCGAAATGCGTTAAAGCCGGCTTGCCCACCTGGTGATCAACCATTTGTTTGGGACGGTTTGGCCAGTCGCAGATCAAGGGTAGTTCGATCGAACCCGTATCTTCTTCTACTACGCCGTAAACCACAGCAACGTATTCTTTGTAGGTGTTGCGTTGTTCAAACTGCATACTCAGGTGGCGATGACTGTCCGTATTTAAAGCAATTACCATGATGCCCGAGGTGTTCATATCCAGTCGATGCACAATGCGTGCAGTCGGGTACTGCTTCTGTAGCCGTGTGATCAAACAATCTTTGTTCAATGGATGTCTACCAGGAACCGACAATAGGGGACGCGGTTTATTCACCAACAGGAAGCTCTCGCCTTCGAGCAGTATTTCGACCTGCTCTGCGCAAGGCGGAACAATGTAATTCTTGGATTTATGAGTCTCAGGCATTTTCATTAACCCATCAACACAACCATCACCCCGCTCAAGGTGAGCAAGAGACCCAGGATCTTTTGTCTGGAAATGTGCTCTTTCAGGACCAACCAGGCAAAGAACACAATAAACACGGACGAGGTTTCATTCAATATCGATGCAACGGCCGGGTTGATCAGTTTGTATCCCGTCAACCACAGCGCCATGGATAAATAACCGCCCAGGAAACTGGCCAATACAATCGTTTTCCAGGGATGATTGCCTTTGAGGTTTTGTCTGAACAACGGCCACTCTTTGCGCACACTCATGAAAATGCACATGCCCGCCAAACCTGCCAGCATGCGTAACAAGGCGGTCCAGAAAAACGGTTGACGGTCCATCACCCCGGTAACCATCAAGACCCCCGCTGCGGTTAATATGACTGCCGTGCCACCAAAAAACAGACCTTTGCGTAGATCCGCAGGATCTATGTCTTGTTTATTCTGGCGCCATGCAACCATGAGCAATCCGAGTAAGACCAAAACAAAACCCAGATATTGCCAGCCTTGCAAAGACTCGCCCAGAAATAAAGCGGATAAGGAAATCACCGATGGACTGTAAATAGTCGCCACAATTCCCATGCGAGCCGCGCCCAGATACTGCAAGCCTTTAAAATACCAGGTGTCGGCAATGGCGAGCCCGATCAGGCCAGACACAAAGGTTAAAAACATATCCCATCGGGAAAAAGACGGTAACCCTGCACCGTCTTGAAACAGTTCAATAACCACCACTGTGGCCAGTAACAATAATGCAGCAATAATGTTTTTAACAAAATTTAGCTCGAAAGCCGGCATGCTTTCACCACTGCGGCGAAACAGCACTACACTCAGTGCCCAGGCAATAGAACACGCCGTGGCACAAAACTCGCCGAATCCAAAGCTTATCGCCATAGTGGAAAACTCTAAATAACCTGAAAATAAAAAAGGTCAACCGTGTGGCTGACCTGCTAAATGCACGCGCTATTGTACCTTGAATTGTGCAGACTGAAGCGGCAGTGCCTAGCCATTGACCCGGTAATCGATCTCTTCTCTGAGACGTTTGACACATGCCTCACCCTCAGCGATTGCATCTTTGGCCTTATACAGTTCCAGCAAACCGATTTCGGATAAGCGCGGAGCCAAGACAATATCCGGCGGATCGCCAACCAGGCGACTTCGGGTCAGGCGATCTTGCATAATGTTGATTGAACTGGCGATCACATCAAAGACCTTGGGCTTCTCGAATCCGTTATCAGGATCATCGTCTGAACTCAACCAATTGCTGGTTACCTGCCTGAAATTCCGTTTTGCTTTTGTGATAAAAGTATCGTCAACATTGTTTGATACGTTTACTGGATGATCTGTATCTTCCACATGCTCGTTCAGCTCATGACTGGTTGCTATATCCGCATTGAGATTGACCGCAATGGTCACGTCGGCACCCAGAGACTTGGCCAGAGACACCGGCACCGGGTTGACCAACCCGCCATCCACCAGCCAGCGCTCTTCGTGCCAGTATGCCGGATATAATCCTGGGTAAGACATACTTGCCCAAATTGCGTCCAGCACCTGCCCGTGCTTCAACCAGACCTCTTCGCCACTGCTCAAGTCACACGCCACGGCTGCAAACGGCTTATCCATCTGGCTGATCAATTTATGCGGACCACAAACATGTTCCTGGTAGAACTCCTGCATGCGTTCTTTTTTCACAAACCCGTGAAATGAAAAATTCAGGTCGAAATAACTGGCAATCGTGCGCTTGTTCAATGAGAGCGCCCATTTTTCCATTTGCTCGAGCTTGCCATGCAAGTAAGAGGCGCCTACCAGGGCTCCGACCGAACAACCCACCACTATATCCGGCACGATGTCGATCTCTTCCAGAGCTCTTATTACACCAATGTGGCACATGCCGCGGGCCGAGCCACTTCCAAGTATCAAGCCGATTTTTCGAGATGGTTTTTGCATAATGTCCGTCAAGTGATCAGTTTTTGAATAGTTGCGGGTTTTGTTTTACAAATTTGTACACCCAGCGCTCAAAGAAGCGGGTGGGTTTGTTGCGTTTTAAAAAAATATAGCCAATCACCGAGATAACCAGAGCTCCGATCAAGGCAATAAAAATATCTTCCATCGTATCGTCCAGGCCCGTTTTGGTCATGTTCATACCAAACACCACATCCATGATGTATTCGAATAATTCCCAGATCACTCCGAGGCCCAGCGAAAACAAAAAAGCAAAAAAAGCCACAAAGCCGGGATTCAGGTGCATGCCGATATTGTCATTTTCATTTAACACATGCACCAGAACAAAGCCAAAGATACCCGCAATAAACCCGGAGGCCAGATGCAACATCAGGTCCCACCACCAGTACACTTGATAGTAGCCTCCAACCTCGCCCAAAAACAGTGAGGCATAAATAAATACCACCGCCAGGAATTCGAATTCAACCGGAACGGTCACGCGCAGGGAATGACCGAGTAACCGCGGCGTAAAAGTGGCCAGAATAATTCCACAAGTGGTCAATGCCGGCAAGAATTTGTTTTGTACAAACAGTATTATCGCGCCAATAAACAGAAGTACCCGCAGAATCACCGTGATCCATTGCATGATCCTGGTACTGGTGAGTTGCTGTTTATCGATTAGGTTTACCATTGCCTTCCTGTTTGCATGGCGGTCAAGTATAGCGTTTGCACACCCCCGATCGTTGACGGAGATCAATTGTGTTTGAATTTACCTTGTCTGAGGAAATGCAAAACCTGCCGGATTGCGTCGGCATCCCGCATCATGAAGGAATGCGTGTTTCCGATCACAATAAAATCCTGCATGCTTTCGAGTTTCATGTTTTCCAGGGTAACTTTACCGTCATCGTCACCCGGTAATACCCATGACATCGCACTGTTACTGTGCTTTGCCGCAATCACTCCAAATGGCATTGATGGCTGAGGTAAAGTGCTGGGCAAACTGTCGGGATCAGTGCCGAGGCGACTGCCGGCCGGGCCGGCGCTTTGCATAAACAAGCGATTATGGGCGAATACATCCACCACTTCACTGCCTTTATTGGGCGGACTCAGCATCACCAGATGTCCGGTAGTGAATTCTGATAAATGGGCATCCAGACTTCTAACCAGCATGCCGCCCATGGAATGGGTTACAAAATGCAGCACCCCTGATGGATCAGTCACACAGTTCCGAATGCGGGGCAACACATATTCCATGGCCAAGACATTGAGTTCAAAATAACGTGATGGATAATCAATATTGCAGACGCTATAGCCATTGGCCTGAAGACTGCTTGCCAGCGGTCGCATTGAACGTGCCGTGCGATTCAAACCGTGTAATAACACCACGGTTTCCTGATTATCCAGATCCGGTAAAGGCCGGTATTGATGCAAACTGCTTTGTTGATTGGCCACTTGTTGGGCTGTAGCACAAGCTGACAATAACAGACTTGTGCAAATCAGTACTAAGAACGGTAATCTGAACATCTAACAACGGTGATGCAATTCATGCACCTAGCTGCGAGCAAAAATGGCTAGTGAAATTATCATCATGCCCCAGCCCAGCCACAGCGGCTGGAAAGCGGTTCCGAGCAAGACCGTTGCTCCGATAAATAATGATCCAGCCAGAATATTGCCTTTGGTTTTTTTCTGATTGTCGACCAGTTGTTGCTGGATCTTTTCCAGCTGTTTGCCTTTGGCCTGCACCACCAGTTTTCCATCGGCCATTTTTTGTAAGGTATGGAAGGCCAGCTGCGGCGCCACCTGCAAGGCCTCGCCCATTTCCGGCAGGTCTTCGCGAATTTTATCGATGGCGGCCATCGGGCCATAACGTTCTTTCATCCAGCTCTCCAAAAAGGGTTTGGCGGTTTGCCACAGGTCCAGATCAGGATACAACTGTCGCCCCAGACCTTCAATATTAAATATGGTTTTTTGCAGCAACACCAGCTGCGGCTGGACCTCCATGTCAAAACGTCGGGCAGTATTGAACAGACTGAGCAGGAAATTGCCAAACGAGATCTCTTTCAGAGGCTTGTTGAAAATCGGTTCACACACGGTACGGATCGCGGTTTCAAATTCATTAACCCGGGTACCTTCCGGGACCCAGCCCGACTCCACGTGCAGTTCGGCCACGCGCTTGTAATCACGATTAAAAAAGGCGATAAAATTCTGTGCCAGGTAATTCTGGTCATTCGGCGTGAGTGTGCCGACAATTCCGAAATCAATAGCGATGTATTTCGGGTCTTCCGGGTCATCGACATTCACAAAAATATTGCCGGGGTGCATATCGGCATGGAAAAAATTGTGTTTGAATACCTGGGTAAAGAAAATCTCCACCCCGCGTTCAGACAAACGCCGCATATTCACATTGCGTTGATGGAATTCACTGACTTGCCCGATCGGAATACCGTACACGCGTTGCATGACCAGAACATTTTTCCGACAATAATCAAAATACACTTCCGGCACATACAAAGCGTCAATCTTTTCATGGTTGCGCCTGAGTTGCGCCCCGTTGGACGCCTCACGCATCAGATCCAGCTCGTCGAAAATGGTTTTTTCGTATTCACTCACCACTTCGATCGGACGCAAGCGCTTGCTCTCGCTCCAGTAAGCATCTGCAAGTTTTGCGAGGTCTTTTAATACATCCACATCTTGTGCGACCAGCGCCTCGACGCCGGGCCGCAAGACCTTGACCACAACATCTTTTCCGTCGTGCAAGGTTGCTGCATGCACCTGGGCAATGGAAGCCGCCGCCAATGGCTGGTCTTCAAAGGTCGCAAACACTGCATTGAGTGGTTGTGCGAATGCTTGTTCAAGAATGTCTTTAGCCTGCTCGGACGGGAATGGTGGCACCGCATCCTGTAGTTTGGCCAATTCAAGTGCAATTTCCGGTGGCAAGAGATCGACCCGGGTGGATACGGCCTGACCAAACTTCACAAATACTGGACCAAGCTCTTCCAGGGCTTCGCGAATGCGGGCGCCTAATGGTTTATTTTTATCAACAAACCAGTTGGAAGGGAATATATAAAACAGAAAACGTACGGGGCGGAATAAATGTGTGGCTTTGATGACTTCGATCAAGCCATGCTTTACCAATACGCGCTGGATCTGCAACAGACGCCAGAATTGTTTGGGCCGGATCAACAAGACTTATCCAGCTCATCAAGATCTTTTTGTAAGGTGTCCAGATCCTCTGAAAATTGCTCGAATTCTTCCTGGGCGGGTGGCGATTCGGCTTGAGTTTCGGGTTTTGTCGTCTGCTCAAAACTTTTAAACAGTTCTTGCCCGATACTCGCCAATCCTTGCAAGACATTACTGAGCTGCGGACCGACGTAATCCCCGAAAAGTTTGGCTAGCTCTTCTTGCCAATCCGGCATCGCCAGTTCGATCAAGCGTTGAAATTGGCCCGCCAGTACGGCATCCCCTTTCATGGTTAATTTACCCGCGCGCACCAGTTCCAGTGGTTTTTGCTGAGTGGCTTGCATAAACGTAAAAACCGAACCACTGAAAACCACCTGGGCTTTCATGTCCGCATCGGTCAAAATTTCGATACTCTCGCCCAGCGGGGCCAGCAAAATACGTTCTGGCACTTCAGTGATATTTATCTCAAGCACTTTGCCGCTCAAGGTTTTACAAAATTCACGCGCCGTGACCGAATCGCGTAATTTGCGATTCAATAAGGTTTCAATATGGGGAACGGCGGCTTCGACTAACATGGTCTTAGATCTTGTACCCTCTGTGCAATGCCACAATACCGCCAGTCAGGTTTTGGTAACGGACTCTGGCAAAACCCGCATCCGTGAGCATTTGTTTGAGTGTTTCCTGATCCGGGTGCATACGGATCGATTCGGCCAGATATTGGTAACTTTCAGAATCCCTGGCCACCAGTTTTCCCAGTAAGGGTAAGATCTTGAACGAATAGGTGTCATAGACTGGCCCCAGTCCCGGAGCGACTGGCTTGGAAAACTCCAACACCAACAAGCGCCCGCCCGGTTTCAATACACGGTGCATGGAGCGCAGGGCTTTGTCTTTGTCCGTTACATTGCGTAAGCCAAAGGCGATGCTCACACAATCAAAACTGTTGTCATCAAACGGTAAGTCTTCGGCATTCGCGGTTTGAAACGACACATTGCCGCCAATACCGGCATCGATCAAACGATCGCGTCCGACTTCCAGCATATTCTCGTTAATATCGGTCAGGATGACATGACCGCTTGGCCCTACCTGTTTGGCCAAACCGATCGCGATGTCACCCGTACCACCGGCAACATCCAGGGCTTGCATGCCTTCACGTAATCCGGTTTGTTCTAAAGTGAATTTTTTCCACAGCCGATGCACACCCAAAGACATCAGGTCGTTCATGATGTCGTAATTTTTGGCGACCGAATCAAAAACACCTTTGACCTTGTCTTGTTTTTCGTCGACCGGTACTTCCTGATACCCGAAATGGGTGGTATTTTTTTCAGATTTGCTCATAGTGGGTCTTTATCTGTTGCGGTTAATCTGGCGAAGGCATGTCGGGATGGGAATGACCTGCGGCTTTCAATTTATCCAGATATTCTTGCCAGTTCTGCGGGTATTTTACGCCAAGTTCGTACAAATATGACCAGGAATACAAACCCGTATTATGCCCATCATCAAATTCCAGTCGTAATGCGTATTGGCCAACCGGTTCGATACGCACAATGCGAATGTCGCCTTTATCCACTTGCAATACCGCCTGGGTCGGGCTGTGTCCGCGCACTTCCGCCGAGGGCGAGAACACGCGTAAGTATTCCCAGCTTAAGCTAAATGTTTGCCCGTCATCAAAACGGACCTCCAGCAAGCGGGATTCCTGGCGCATTTTAATTTCGGTTGGGATGGGTTGGGTCATTTTTAATTACACCATGCAGGATGGGCAAAGCCTGCGCGCCCATGTTTTTTTATTTAGGTGATGGGCACACTCCGTTTTGCCCATCCTACGCAATTTATTACGAATCGTTTCGCTACCACCTTACAAAATATAGCGACTTAGGTCTTCATCCTCGACCAGGGCTTCAAGTTGCTTATCCACGTAGGCGGCATCAATCTCGACTGCATTCTCGTGTTTGTCCGACGCATCGAAGGACAATTGCTCCAGTAATCGCTCCATCACGGTGTGTAAGCGACGTGCTCCGATATTCTCCATTTTCTCATTGGCTTTGAATGCCACTTCAGCCAGGCGTTGGATGCCGGCTTGCGAGAAATTCACATCCAGTTCTTCCGTAGCGAGTAAGGCCTTGTATTGCGTGGTTAAGGAGGCATCGGTCTCGGTCAGGATCTTGACAAAATCATCAACGGTCAAGGCTTCCAGCTCAACCCGGATCGGAAAACGACCTTGCAGTTCCGGTATCAGGTCAGATGGCTTGGCAACATGAAAGGCTCCCGATGCGATAAACAGAATATGATCGGTTTTGATCATGCCATATTTGGTATTCACGGTACTGCCTTCCACCAATGGCAAAAGGTCGCGTTGCACACCTTCACGCGAGACACCCGCGCCTGAAGCATCGCTGAGTTTGGCGATCTTGTCGAACTCATCCACAAACACAATGCCGTGGTTCTCGACCGCGTTCAGAGCTTCCTGTTTGAGTTCTTCTTCATCAATAAGTTTGGCGGCTTCTTCATCGATCAATATTTTTAAAGCATCTTTGACTTTCAAGCGCCGACGTTTTTTCTTGTCGCCACCGAGGTTTTGAAACATTGATTGTAATTGTCCCGTCATTTCCTCCATTCCGGGAGGTGCCATTATTTCAATGCCCACGGATGCCGCTTTGGTATCGACTTCAATTTCCTTGTCGTCGAGCTTGCCTTCACGCATCATTTTGCGAAATTTTTGTCGCGTATCGGTTTCTTTTTCCTGTTCGACATCATCGCCAAAGCGTGCCGGTGGCAGCAAGGCATCCAGGATGCGATCCTCGGCCGCGTCTTCGGCGCGCGGACGTAATTTTTCAATGACGCTTTCGCGTGTCTGGTTCACGGCCATGTCGACCAGGTCACGAATAATCGAATCCACTTCGCGTCCTACATAACCCACTTCAGTGAATTTGGTGGCTTCGACTTTTACAAACGGCGCTTTGGCGAGTTTGGCCAGACGTCGGGCGATCTCGGTTTTACCTACGCCGGTAGGCCCGATCATCAAAATGTTCTTGGGCGTGATCTCGCTGCGCAAAGGCTCTTCAACCTGGGCGCGTCGCCAGCGATTGCGTAATGCGATGGCCACCGCCCGTTTGGCGGCGTCTTGACCAATAATATGATTATCCAGTTCTTGCACAATCTCGCGCGGGGTCATGGACATAATAAAAACCTTTTTTGTTAGTGAATTTGGTACTTTTACCTAAAATCAGCTGATATTGAAGCTAAATGTAGACAAAATGGTGCTAATTGTTGTTATATGGTAGTAAATCGAAACTTTAGGTGAATCGCTACTTTATGTAATTTCGCGACATTTAAACACGTATTAGGCGCTGATACCTGCGTAATCGGCAATTTTAGGCCTTATTGCTCTCCAATTCTTCGATGGTCATTACCGGATTGGTATAAATGCAGATATCTGCTGCGATCTGCAGCGATTTTGCCACTATCTCGCTGGCATCTAACTCAGTATTATCGAGAAGCGCACGCGCAGCGGCTTGTGCAAATGAGCCACCTGAGCCAATCGCCATAAGATCATCCACCGGCTCTATAACATCCCCGTTGCCAGAGATAATAAATGAGGATTCGGCATCGGCCACCACCAGCAAGGCCTCAAGACGGCGCAAATACTTGTCAGAACGCCAGTCCTTGGCCATTTCCACGGCGGCCTTCATCAAGCGGTTGTGCTCTTTCATTTTGGTCTCGAAGCGCTCAAACATGGTGAAGGCGTCTGCGGTACCGCCGGCAAACCCGGCCAATACCTTGCCACCGTGTAAACGGCGAACCTTTTTCGCATTGCCCTTCATGACAGTATTGCCCAGGGTGACCTGGCCATCGCCGCCAATGGCGACTTTTCCGTTCTTACGGACTGAAACGATCGTTGTCATACAGTTCTCTTATTTGTCGGGCCAGTGCTTCAGGACGATTCGTCGGTCTTTTTGGTGGCCCGTGGATGGGTTTTATCGTAAATGGAGGCAAGATGCTGAAAATCAAGGTGCGTGTAGATCTGGGTGGTGCTGATGTCGGCGTGTCCGAGCAATTCCTGCACAGCCCGCAGATCACTACTCGACTCCAGCATGTGCGAGGCGAAGGAGTGGCGGAATTGATGGGGATGCAAACTGCTGTCCAGCCCCTGTTTCTTGGCCCAGTGTTTAATCCGTTGTTGCACACTGCGATGACTGATGCGACTGCCACGGTTACTCACAAACAGTGCCCGGTTTGCGGCGTCTTTGACCCAGTCGGTACGAACTGTTAACCATTCTTGTATTGCTGTCAGGGCCATTGCGCCCACCGGTACCACGCGCGTTTTGTTGCCTTTACCCAGCACCCGCAACAAGCCCTGCGCCATGTCCACATCACTGATATCCAATGCGGCCAGTTCGGCCAAACGCAAACCCGAGGAATATAACAATTCGAGCATAGCTTTGTCGCGTAAAAAGGTTGGGCCCTTGCCCGTCATATTCAAAAGCCGGGTCATTTGATCAACGTCGAGGGTTTTGGGCAAGCGTTTGGGCGCCTTGGGTGCGCGCACACCGGTGGCCGGGTTATTCTGGATCTCGCCTTCTTTCAATAAATAATTGAAAAAACTGCGACATGCCGACAAACGTCTTTGGATACTGCTGGCTCCGAGACCTTGTCTGAATGCAGTTGCGGCAAAAAATCGCACTTGCTTACTGTCCAGAGCCTGCCATTCCGTGATGGACTGCTCGGCACAGAATAGACCCAATGCTTTAAGGTCACGACGATAATTGCTCAAGGTGTGGGGAGAAACCTGTTTTTCAAAACGCAGGTAGTCAAGAAAGCGGGTGACCTGCGGTAATAACCCATCTGTCGCGGAGGACTGAGAAGCTTCGTTTGCGTCAGTGCTAGTCATGGAACAGTCTCAGTGAGACCAGAAGAAAAACCCTTAGGAGGTTGCGATAACGTGACTGACCAATTCACCCATGCGCGCAAGAAAATCGGTACTCGATGAGGGATTGAAATGATTGATATCACGCGATCCAAGAGCCAATAAGCCTACTTCACCTTTGTCGCCCAAAGGCACCAGGGCCGCCGAACCAATCTCTTGTTGCTGTTTTTCAGTAAACAGGAATTTGTTTTGAGCCTTGCTCAAGCGCGCGCACTTGGGCTGACCCGATTCCAACATGCTCTGGAACAAGGTGGAGAATTCGGCATTCTCGCGCTTGATGCTGTGCACGAAATTGCCCGGGAACATGGTGACTTTATCGGCGGTAATATCCTGGAAGATCTGCAGGCTATACATGTCCACACCAAAATCATCGCGCAAGGCGGTTTCGACCACGGTGAAGATCCCGGGTAAATGGCGGGCTTTAACCAAACGCAATGCCAGACGGTGGATCTTGTCGATCAATTGGTCATTTTCCCGGCCGATCTCGATAAAGTCGGCCAGGCGGTGTTCGAGACGATAGTTTTTATCTCGCAAGGCAACCAGTTGGCGTTCAACCAGCGACACCGAGTGTGTGCCGTCGGGATGTGGCAAACGCAACTCGTTCAACAGGTCATTATTGCGGGTGAAAAAATCCGGATGTTCGCGCAAGTACGCGGCAATTGCAGCCTCTTCCATGCGCTGTTCCATACTTAAAGTTGCGGGCAGATCAAGCTTACTGACGTTGTCCTTGTTGACGCTTTCTTTACTGCTGATTTCAGAACTCATTGGATGGACTGCGCTCCGTTTTGTTAATGCCAACAGTGTAACGGAACTCACTGTCTATTGCGACATATTGATGAGAATCAAGACACCTGAATGCTGCCATTAAACACGCGAACGGCATCACCGCGCAACCAGATCTTTTGCCCGTCGCCTGCCCAATTTACGATGGCCTGCCCACCGGGCATATCGACCCTGACCTCGTCGTCCAACCAGCCCCAATGACGGCCCACCGCAACCGTGGCACAGGCACCACTGCCACAGGCCAGGGTTTCTCCAGCGCCGCGTTCATACACACGCAGGCGCAAGTGGTCACGTGCCAGAAACTCGACAAATTCCACATTGGTGCTTTGCGGGAACATACTGCTTCCCTGAATAGCTGTGCCTAAACCCGCCACATCGGTGTCCGCAACACTTGGCACCGACAACACTGCGTGAGGATTCCCTATTGAAACGGCGCCAAAACTCAATTCCCGACCAGCCGCTTGCATGTGATATTCAGACAATTGTTGAGCGGACTTTAAGGGCAGGCTCGCAGGTTCAAACGAGGGCACCCCCAGTGCAACACTAACCGAACCATCGGCATGACAGATCGCGTCCACATCACTGCGCATGGCCTGTAATCGGAACTCGGCTGGCAATTCATCTTTATCAAACAAGTATCGGGCCACGCAGCGAGCGCCATTGCCACATTGCTCGACTTCCTTGGCATCGGGGTTGTAAATCCGGTAGCGCGCATGACATACGGGATCATCGCTGGTTTCGATCAGCATGAGCTGGTCACAACCCACGCCTTTGCGACGATCACATAAATGGGCAATAAATTCAGGACTCAGCTCGACATCTTGATCACGACGATCCAGAACGATCACATCGTTTCCCAAACCGTGCATTTTGGTGAATTTTATGGTGTTCATTAGCGGGAATTTTAGCAGCTATCGCCCACAACATTGATTATTTAAGCGCTTAAGCCTTTTCATTTTCCTAAAAAAAAGCTACATTAATCGGCTAAATGCTGCAGCTCTACTATCTCTCCCGCCCAATCATTTCTTTTAAGGCTTTAACTATGTTATTCACCAAACAAACCATTAAAACTTCTACCCTAATTCTCGCAAGCACGTGTTTGCTCCTGGGCGCCTGTTCAGACACCGATCAAAGCGCTGTAAATGAAATTGCTGCAGAGGCTAGTGATTCAAGCAGCGAAGCGCAAGAGAAAATAAAAGAAGACACTATGGCTAAAGTTAAAACTCTTGCCAGTAATTTATTGTCTGAAGCAGATTTGCAAGCTCTGGAAGATTCCGATCCTTATTTATGGCTTGAAGACGTAGATGGCGAAAAAGCTCTGAATTGGGTCAAAGCACGTAATAAGGAATCGCTCGATTATTTAGAAGCCATTCCGGGCTTCAAGGAACTGAATAAAAAGAATCTCGAAGTTTATGATTCGGATGAACGCATTGCCTATCCGAGTATTCGGGGAGACTATGTGTATAACTTCTGGAAAGACGACGAACACATACGCGGTATATATCGTCGTACAACTTTGGCCGAATATTTAAAGTCGGATGATCCGGATTGGAAAACCGTGCTCGACATTGATGCACTGGCCGAGAGTGAAAACAAGAACTGGGTTTATAAGGGCAGTAGTTGTCTGTACCCCGAATACACCAGGTGTATTCTGAATCTCTCCATCGGGGGAAGTGATGCGGTAGTCAGACGGGAATACGATCTCAATACTCAAAGTTTTGTGGAAAACGGATTCGTCACCAAGGAATCCAAAGGCGCCATTGCGTGGCTGGATAAGGATACGGTCATGGTCGGTGTAGATTTCGGACCCGAGTCGATGACCGACTCCGGTTACCCGAAATTAAGCAAACTGTGGAAACGCGGAACGCCTCTCACTGACGCCAAGACCCTGTTCACCGGGCAACAGGAAGATGTGGGCATCTGGGGCTATGTGATCAATGTTCCCGAGGGCTCTTACCCTTTCATAAGACGCTCAAGCACTTTCTACACCGGCGAAACCCACTATTACCACAATGACAAGACCACCAAGCTCGACTTGCCGAAAGACGCCGACTTTAACGGAATCTTCAAAGAGCAAATGCTGGTTGAATTAAAAAGTGACTGGGAAGTCGGCGGACAAGTCCTGAAGCAGGGCTCACTGGTCAGTATCGGGTTTGAGAATTTCCTGGCCGGGAAACGCAATTTCACCGTGCTGTATGAACCGAGCGAGCGTACCAGTGTTGCCGGATTCAGTACCACCAGGGATCACTTGCTGCTTTCAGTTTTGAATAATGTGCGCAGCGAGCTGTACAAGTATGAATACGCGCATGGCTCCTGGACAAACAGCAAAGTTGACACTCCCGATCTTGGCAACTTGTCGGTGGTTGCAACAAACGATACGGCGAACGATTATTTTTACACTTACACCGGGTTTTTAAATCCCAATACCTTGTATTACGTCGACAATAATGGCAAACAACGAAAAGTTCGCTCACTGCCAGATTTCTTTGACGCTGGCAAATATCAGGTTCAACAGTTTGAAGTCACTTCAAAAGACGGCACCAAAGTGCCCTATTTCATGGTTGCGCGTAAAGACCTTGAATTGAATGGCAAGAACCCCACGGTCATGTATGGCTACGGCGGTTTTGAAGTGTCATTAAGACCTTCCTACTCGGCCACCATCGGTATCGACTGGCTCGATCAGGGTGGTACCTATGTATTAACCAATATTCGGGGTGGTGGTGAATTCGGCCCCAAATGGCATCACGCAGCACTTAAGGAAAAACGTCCGCGTGCTTATGAGGATTTCATTGCCATAGCAGAAGATCTGATAGATCGCAAAATAACTTCACCGCAGCACCTCGGAATTCGCGGTGGCAGTAACGGCGGCTTATTGGTCGGCGCCATTTACACCATGCGCCCGGATCTGTTCAATGCGGTGGTCTGCGCTGTGCCTTTACTGGATATGAAACGCTACAACAAACTCCTGGCCGGTGCGAGCTGGATGGCCGAATACGGTGACCCGGATATTCCGGAACAATGGGATTACATTAAGAATTATTCGCCCTACCACAATCTTGAAAAAAACCGGGAATACCCAAAAGTCTTTTTCTATACATCAACCAAAGATGACCGTGTGCATCCCGGACATGCCCGCAAAATGGTTGCCCTGATGGAAGAATACGGACATCCCAACTATTACTACGAGAATATCGAAGGTGGGCACGCGGGTTCAACCAATAATGAACAAGCCGCCTATATTTCAGCGCTCACCTACAGCTATTTCAAAGACCAATTGATGCCGGATTCTCAGAAACAAGCTGCAAAGTAGTTTAGATTGGGTAAATTTTGAGCATATGCAGCGATGAGCCAATCACAAGATTGGACAGCGACTGGCGGGTGCTTTAGGATTTAGCTGATAATTTATACAAGCCAAAAGAAATAAAACAAAAGAGAGGACGTTATGCGACACATATTGGTCATCAACCCCAAAGGCGGCAGCGGTAAAAGCACCGTAGCGACCAATCTCGCGGCACATTACGCCCACAAGGTTGACGATGTTGCCCTGGTAGATTTTGACTCACAAGCTTCCAGCCTGGACTGGCTGGAACGTCGTTCCGAGCGTTACCCGGAAATTGTCGGTTTAGCCGGATTTGAAGATGGCATGCGTGGCGTGAATCGCGGCACCGATATTGTGATCATCGACGCTCCGGCGCGTACCCACAAAACCGAACTGACCGATCTGGTCAATCGTGCCGAAACCATCGTGATCCCGGTGCAACCGTCACCGATCGATATGGATGCCACGGCAAAATTCCTGGATGAGTTGAGTCACTACAAAAAGATCAAAGAGAAAAAAGTTAAAGTTGGTCTGGTTGCCAACCGTTTCCGTGAGAATACTCTGGTGTGGGACAAACTGGACGAGTTTCTGGAAAAACAAAAACCACCTTACATCGCCGCATTTCGTGAAGCACAAAATTATATCCGTGCCTACACGCGTGGCCTGGGCATCAATGAACTTCCCGAGTATCTGGCCTGGCCAGACCAACAACAATGGGAACCTTTGATCGAATGGTTAGACAGCAAGCGAAGCCAACCAAAATAATCGACAACTCGAAGCGTACATCAGCCGTCTTCGGACGGCTTTTTTATTGCATTACCGCATTACAGTAACTGAATCAGCACTATGACGTCTCAAAAAACCCACTCCATTACCCTGCAACCCGGTGGTGACAGTTTTAATGTGCAAGAGCACGAGAGCATTCTGGATGCGGCTATTCGTCAGGGTCACAACTTGCCACACAGTTGCCGGGGCGGCAGTTGTCACAGTTGCAAAGCTCGCGTTACGTTTGGCGATTTTCATTATCCCAACGGCACACCCTGGAGTCTCAGCGAAGAGGACCTTGTAGCGCGACAATGTTTGATCTGTCTGGCACATGCCGACAGTGATATGCAAATTATTGCCAAGGCAGTGGAAACCCCGGCCGAGATCCAGATCAAACGCCTGCCCTGTCGCATCGAGAAAAAAATATTGCTCTGTCATGACGTCATGGCATTGCATTTACGGCTGCCCAGAGTTGAGCCCTTCCAGTTTCTGGCAGGGCAATATATCGACATCTTGTTACCCGATGGTCGGCGACGCAGTTTTTCCATTGCCAATCCACCGCACGATGCCGGGTTGCTGGAAATCCACGTACGACGGGTTCCCGACGGTTCCTTTACTTCACAAGTCTTTGACGCTCTCCCGGAACGCTCCTTACTCAGGATTGAAGGACCCATTGGTAACTTTTTTGTACGCAAGAACCAACGCCGCCCGATCATTATGCTGGGCGGAGGAACCGGTATCGCACCACTCCTTGGAATGTTGCGTGACCTCCTGGAAAACCAGGATGATCATGGTGTGCATTTGTTCTGGGGAGCGCGCCAAACTCGTGATCTGTATTTGCACGATCACCTGCTGGAGATGGCTTCTGACTACGAGCAATTAATGTATAGCCCGGTGCTCTCTGAAGCAGAATCGGGAGAGAACTGGAAAGGACGTAGCGGCTGGGTGCATGAGGCGGTGTTGGAAGATTATCCGAATATGTCGCCGTTTGATGTTTACATGGCAGGCCCTCCACCGATGGTAGAGGCGGCAAAGCTGGCGTTCACCGATGCCGGGTTAGCGCATGAGCAATTGTTTTACGACTCCTTTGAGTTCGGCGCGGATGTTATTCAGGCGAGCATGTCTTGATCTGATTTCTTTTCAAGCTTTTTCGCGATTGGGATTTGTGCCAGCAACATCGCGCCCAGGATCAATCCACAGCCGACTAACATTCTTGCCGTCATTACTTCGGACAGCAGCAAATAACCGCCAATTACTGCAAACACGCCTTCCATACTGATAATTATTGCCACGTGGGTCGGGTGCGCTTCTTTTTGGGCCAGCATTTGTAAAGTGAATGCCAGGGCTGTTGCCAACAAGCCGGTGTAGGCTATTGGAACCCAGGCTTTGGCAATTAGTGACAGATCGATTGATTCGAATCCGATTGCCGTGATCAAACTGAAGATTGCACAAAACCCGAATTGCAAAAAAGACAGAGTCAGGGCGTCGTTGTATTGCACAAATCGATCAGCGACCAAAACATGTAATGACCAGAACACCGCACTGCACAGGATCAGAACATCGCCATATTCCAGAGACCAAAAATTTTCTGCGTCCGGTTTGATGCTGAGCAAATACATACCAAACAGTGCAAGCCCTACGCCAAGCCAGGTGGGCAGATTCACTTTTTTGGCGACAAACAATCCCAGCAATGGAACAAACAACACATATAAGCCGGTAATGAAACCTGCTTTACCCGCGGTGGTGTAGATCATGCCGGTTTGCTGAAAGCCTATGCCGCAATACAATAAAAAACCCAGCACTATGGACGGCAATAAAGAAGTGTGAATATTTTGTATAGCCGCATGCGACGCGTTAAGCTCATTTGACGACTTGCGCCGCGAATAGAAAAACCACAGCACTGGAATCAAGACGATGGTTCCAAGACCAAAGCGCGCAGCATTGAAGGTAAACGGCCCGATGAAATCCATACCTTTTTTCTGGGCCACGAATGCAAAGCCCCAGATCGCAGCAGCAATCAGCATTAAAAGGTTGGCACGAAAGCTGGTGGGTTTTGACATGCGTTTATTCCAGACAAATAAAAACGACCATAAAGGTCGTTGCAGATTGCCGAGTTATTTCTGACTCAGGCTGTCATGATATTGGATTGTGCATCGTGTTGCTCCGGCTCCATCCAGCACGAACCACCACAACGCTCTATGGCTCGCTTGTACATAATCGCAGTATCTTCATCCGCGCCGGTTTTGATCACTGTAGGCTTACCTCTAAACAATCTGGAAACCTCGCTGTCCTGCATTTTGAACACAAATTTGATGTTCTCTTTAAGGACCTGCACTGGCACACCTTGCTGGGGTTCTGGAATAAACAGAACCACAAATTTGTCTTTATCAGAATTGAAATGCCCGACGTTCATATGACCCCTGATTCTACGGATTTAAGGCGGCTGCACAAGTCTAATTTCAAGAACAGCCAATATCTGATGCTGAAATGCGTATAAATACGGGATATTAGGTTTATTTTTTGCTTATTTGTTTTGTGGTAGCGCCAGAATTCGGGTCATATTTCCGGTTTGGCCGGTTAACAGCTGCAGACCTTTTTTGAAGGATTCACTGGCCTCATTAACCTCACCCAGGTGCTGCAACAACTCGCCATGCAATTGATAGCTCTCCGGGCTTGCCTGCATGGCAAGACTGGATTCGATATAACTGCGAGCCTTACCCCATAATTTGACCCGCACACATAACTTGGCCGCCACTTGTAATAACTTGGCACTTTCGCCACGTTTTTTTAGCCAGTTTTCTACCTGGCTCAATTGCTTGTTCGCATCCATGCCGCTGAGGTCGGCATAACAATCCAGCAAACTTTCATCCCAGTGTTTTTTTAAGGCCTGATTCACCACGGCTTCGGCTTGCTTGGCCTGACCGTGTTGCAACAAGCCTCTGGCATAGGTTGCGATGAGTTTGGGTTGGGTTTTGGTGGTCTTGTCTAAAGAATCCCAGGCCGCTTGCAGTTGCTCGGCTGCAGTGGCATCGATCAAGATCTCTTTATTCGCCAATAGAGCGATCTGGTCAATTTCAGCTTTTTTATAGGCCTGGTATTGACGCAAGCGCGGTACCAGGCCTCGCAACATACCCCAATCTTCCAGGCGTTCATAAAGTTTGGCCTGCAAACGCAAACTTTGTTTGTGGCCCGGTGAAAGCTCTT
>JABDMI010000115.1 GCA_013001575.1 Gammaproteobacteria bacterium | reverse complement strand
GCACACCAGCGGTTGAATAAAACAGTTCCGGAAATTTTTGGGTAAGCTGATACGCTGCAAGATTTCCTTGATAACTGGCACCGGTCAGAATGAATTGTTCTACACCAGCCGCTTGCGCACGCTCGATAACAGCATCCAGGTCGTGGCTAAAGCTGTCGTGGGTTAAATTCAGGCCAATGTCGATCATACCGGGTCCGATTATTTATCATATTTACTGGTTTCTGGCGTATAATTCTTACGACTTACGCACAGCTAAGTTTGTGTATTTTAATGATATTTTTCAGTTACGGTGAAATAAAATCTGATGGCTCTTGATCAAGACAATCTCAATGCATTGAAGCTCGATAAGTCACAGCGATATCAGCGCAAAGGATCGAACTGGGGAAAATGGCTTGGCCTATTCATGCTTGCTGGAATATTTGCGGGTGCAGTCTATTGGTTTGGTGCGAATAAACAAGCACAAGAGATGGTGAGTGTCGATGTGCACACCGTCAGTCTGCCAAAAAGTGATGCCACAGAGATCAGTGATGCAATATTAAATGCCTCCGGATATGTGGTGGCGCGTCGTCAGGCGACTGTGTCGTCTAAAGTAACCGGTAAAATTCTTGAGGTCATGGTGGAAGAGGGTATGCAAGTCGAAGCCGGTCAAGTGCTGGCTGAACTGGACGACAGTATCCTGGTTGCCCAAATTGCATTAGCGCAATCACAAAAACGTGCCGCACAGCAGGCCTTGGCAGAAATACAAGTACGCGTCGATGAGGCTCAAAAAAATCTGCAACGCACACTTTCATTACGTGAACGACAATTGGTTGCCGCCTCGGCCGTGGACACGGCGCAGGCCGAGTTATCCGCGCTACGTGCACGTTTGAGTAAAGCGCGCTCTGACATACAGGTAACAGATCAGAATCTTGCTTTACAAAAACAATATCAATTGGATTACACCATCCGTGCCCCGTTCGATGGAGTGGTCATCAGCAAAAATGCCCAACCGGGTGAAATGATCTCGCCAGCGGCTACCGGCGGGTCAACCCGAACCGGTATTTGTACCATTGTTGATATGAGTTCACGTGAAATCGAAGTGGATGTGAATGAGTCGTTCATCAACAAAGTCGAAGCCGGGCAAGAGGTTGAAGCCATACTGGATGCCTACCCGGATTGGACCATTCCTGCTCGTGTGATCAATATTGTACCGACCGCCGACCGCCAAAAAGCCACGGTTAAAGTGCGTATTGGATTTACTCAACTTGATAAAAGAATTCTGACCGACATGGGTGTGAAAGTGACCTTTTTGTCGGATACACCGGTGCCACAACGCACTGTCAACAGTAAACCCCAAGTGCGTATCCCCTTAGACACACTTTATAATGAAAGTGGCGTGGATAAAGTATTGCTGGTCGATAGCAGCGGCAAACTCAGTAGTAAAGTGGTCACCATCGCATCCCGCACACTGAACAATGCCATTCTTGAGAATGGCTTGAGTGGTAATGAACAATTAGTCATCGACCCGGAAGCGGTGAAAGATCTCAGCATAGTCTCGGTAAATAATAACTAAATCTGGAAAACACAATGTTATTAACAATCAAAAATCTGCATAAAGAATTTCGACGTGGCAAAGAAGTCGTCCACGTTTTAAATGACTTGGGTATCGAGGTGCCAAAAGGTGATTTCTTGGCCTTAATGGGACCGTCGGGTTCTGGCAAGTCAACTTTGTTGAACATGATCGGAGGCATTGACCGCCCAACTTCAGGAAGCATCACTTTTGACGGGGTGCCCGTGGATGACCTGAGCGAACGGGGTTTGAGTCAGTGGCGCGCCGATCATGTGGGTTTTGTTTTCCAGATGTTCAATTTGATGCCAGTCTTAAACGCCTGGCGGAATGTTGAGTTGCCATTATTGTTGACTAAATTAAATGGCAAGGAGCGTAAACAACGTGCCTTGGCAGCTTTGGATCTGGTTGGATTGTCCGATCGTGCCACGCATAAACCGGGCGAGCTATCAGGTGGTCAAGAGCAACGCGTTGGCATAGCTCGGGCGATTGTGACAGACCCTGAATTGTTATTGTGTGATGAGCCCACCGGTGATCTGGATCGAAAATCGGGTGATGAAATACTGGAATTGCTCACGGCCTTAAACGAACAGCAGGGCAAAACCATCATCATGGTTACCCATGATATTCGTGCCGCTGAGCAGGCCAAACGGATTTTATACATGGAAGACGGGCGAATTTCCTCGCAACGTAATATCTAGGTGTCCGTATGAAATATTTACGCTTTATTGCCAGTAATCTTAAACGCAACAAAACCCGTTTGCTGTTCACCATGCTTTCGATCATTACTGCGTTTATTTTATTTGGCATGCTTTCTGCCTTGAAAGTTGCCTTTAGTGCAGGCGCTGACATCGCAGGTAAGGACCGCATGTTGACCTTGCACAAGGTTACCTTTACCCAACCATTACCAGAAAGCTATGGTTCACGCATTGCCGCCATCGACGGTGTGAAAAAAGTCTCACACGCAACCTGGTTTGGTGCGGTGTATAAAGACCCGCGTAACCAGCTTGCATTATTTCCCGTAATTCCGGAAGAGTATGTGGAAATTTACCCGGAGCTCAAGGTGGTGGAAGGCAGTCTTGAAGACTGGATGTCTAACCGGCAAGGCATACTGATCAGCAAAAGTATGGCGGATCGTTTTGCCGAAGAATGGAAAATTGGTGACCGTATCCCGATTCAGTCATCCATTTGGCGAAAAAATGATGGCGGCAACACCTGGGAACTTGATTTTTCCGGGGTGTATCAACTTGGTGATGACATTGATGATGGCGGCATGCTGATGCATTACAAATATTTTGACGAAGGGCGCAGTTTTGGACAAGGTTCGGTTGGCTGGTACGTACTGCAGATCGCAGATCCCGAGAAATCTGCAAGTGTTGCCAAGGCGGTGGATAAATTATTCGAGAATTCATCGGCGGAGACCAAAACCGCCACCGAAGCCGCATTTGCCCAATCGTTTGCCGGGCAAATTGGTGACATGGGCAAGATCATCAATGCTGTGGTTTCTGCGGTATTTTTTACCATGTTATTGGTGGTGGCCAACACCATGTCACAATCCATTCGTGAGCGCACCAGTGAGATCGGCGTATTAAAAACCCTCGGCTTTTCCGATAACCGGGTAATGGGCATGGTTATGCTGGAATCTTTGTTTATCACGCTACTCGCTGCAGGTCTAGGATTACTCCTGGCCTATTTGATTGTTAACAATGCTGAAGGCATACGAAAGTTTTTTCCCATTTTTTATCTTCCGCAAAAAGACATTATCAGTGGATTGTTCATTGCGCTATTGATGGGTTTGATTGCAGGTATTATGCCGGCAACCCAGGCATTAAAACTCAAGATCAATGACGCCATGCGCAGGGTGGTGTAATGAAAAGTATTCTTCAAATTGCAAAAGTCTTGCAGATCAATATTCGCAGTTTGCCCAGTCGGTGGGCCTCATCATTAGTCGCAATAGTGGGAATCGCCGGTGTAGTGGCGGTCTTTGTTACCATTTTGTCTATAGCCAATGGCTTACAAGAAACCGCTTCGCGTGGCGGTGCCGATGATGTTCTGGTCATTATGGGGCAGGGTTCGGGTGCCGAGCTTAATAGCAGTTTGTTGAATTCGGAAGTGACCAGTATTGAACAGCTTGAGAATATTGCGCGTGATACGAATAATGATCCAATTGTTTCACCTGAATTGTATGTGATTGTAGACTTGAAAAAGCAATCCACCGGACTTGATGCCAACATGCCATTACGCGGTGTCACAAACAATGCCATGCTGCTGCGTCCGAATTTCAAATTGATTGAAGGGAGAATGTTTACGCCCGGATTAAACGAGATCATTGTGGGTAAAAGCATTCTTGGTAATTATCAGAACCTTGAATTTGGTTCGGAGTTAAAGTGGGGCAAGAATGTCTGGACTGTGGTGGGAGTTTTTGAAGACAACGGCTCGGCGGCCGAGTCCGAGATCTGGACGGACTCTCGTGTATTGCAGTCTGCCTATAATCGTAATGTCTATTCAACCGCGCGGCTTAAAGCCGCTAATTCTCAAGCACTGGAAAGTATTCAGGCGGCAATTGATGCCGACCCGAAACTTAACCTGACGGTTAAAAGTGAAAAAGAATTCTTGTCAGAGCAGACTGAGATCATGAATGTAGTGATCAATGTGATCGGTACAGCCCTAGCCGTACTCATGGGCATTGCGGCATCTTTCGGTGCGATCAATACCATGTACACGGCGGTTGCCAGTCGTACACGAGAAATCGCGACTCTACGAGCTCTGGGTTTCGGACGCGGTTCGATCATTTTTTCAGTATTAACCGAATCCATTATCCTGGGCTTACTGGGTGGACTGCTCGGCGGTTTGCTTGCGTATCTCTTTTTTAACGGTTTTCAGGTGAGCACTTTAAGTTGGACAAGTTTTACGCAACTGGCCTTTGAATTCAGTGTGTCGCCTTCCATTTTGGTCTCGGGCATGTTCGCAGCTCTGATCATTGGCATTATCGGTGGCTTGCTTCCCAGCATTCGAGCTGCACGAATACCTATCTCGCAAGCATTGCGTGAACTATAATAGTTTTTTTACAAAGGATAACAGCATGACTGAGCAAGAGAAAAAACCGGTGATCAGCCCGGATGTTAAAGCACGTTTGAAAGATCAAAGTATCTGGCTGTATTTTTTACAACTGATTATGTACGGCATTGCCTTTGGTTTATGTGCCTGGATATTGCTTGGCGTTTCGCTTTTACATTTCTTATTGCGCCTGCTAACCGGCGAGCCAAATTCGGAATTGCAAAAATTTGGTCAGAATCTGGCAA
>JABDMI010000114.1 GCA_013001575.1 Gammaproteobacteria bacterium | reverse complement strand
AAGCCGCCGTGGTTGGTGACACCGTTGGTGATCCGTTCAAGGATACCTCGGGGCCTTCCATGAATATTTTGATCAACGTAATGGCAATTGTGAGTTTGGTCATAGCGCCTTTGCTATAATACGAGCTTACAAGGAATGATTGAAAGGGGCTTTTTAGCCCCTTTCTTTTTTTAAACAATTACACCCACGGTTAGATAAATATTGTGTTGAATTTGCGTGACCCTTTTATATTTGAACTCCCCGAATTTGACTGGTGCGAGATCAAGTCGAATGAGTGGAAAACGCTGCCGTGTCTAAGCGGACGCACCGCAAGCCAGGAAGATGTACAAAATGGCAGTGCGGTGTTTACCGCCGAGAGAGGCAGTCTGCCACATGCGATCAATTTACCCGCGTGCGCTTTGTATCACGACGTGGATAAGGGTAAAAAAATCCCTTCGGTGATCATCCAGGCAGAAGCCATTGGGGAAGAAGTGTATCTGGGAATACGCTTTTTTACCGGCGGTAATGCGGTGTGCAAAATTGATGAAGTGGAGTTGATCGGACAGATTTGAATTGATCTGACAACAGCTTTGTTTTCAAAATCAGTATGAAGCTTTCAATTTTTAAAGTTTGAATTCATTTTTCAATTTCTTTTTCACCGCTACATTTTTCAAGCTCACGTATTTTGGCATACCGTTTTGATACGGTGGATAATCCTCGCCCTTGATCAGGGGTTCCAGATAAGTGCGACACGCTTTGGTGATGCCAAACCCGTCTTTGGAAATAAATTTCTTAGGCATCATTTTTTCCACATTCGCCACTTTACTCAGTTTGGCCATATCCACTTTCCAGCGATACGGTTTGTCAGAAGTGCGCTTGATGACCGGCATGACCGCATTGTGACCTTTAACCGCCAGTTCAACCGCCGCTTTGCCCATGGCGTAGGCCTGGTCAACATCGGTTTTAGACGCAATGTGTCGAGCCGAGCGCTGTAAATAATCCGCCACCGCGTAGTGGTATTTGTAGCCGTGTGCAGCATTGATCATATTCGCCAGCACCGGGGCAACTCCGCCCAGTTGGGCATGCCCGAAGGCATCGCGACTGCCGGCTTCGGCTAAAAAGCGTCCGTCCTTATAGCGGGTACCCTCGGAGACCACGATCACGCAGTACCCGTATTTTTCCACACAGGTTTTCACTTTTTTCAAAAACACCGAGGGATTAAAGGGCACTTCGGGAAAAAGAATAATGTGTGGTGCTTGCGCAGCGCCTAGTCCGGCCAGTCCACCCGCTGCGGCGATCCAGCCAGCGTGGCGACCCATCACTTCAAGCACAAAGACTTTGGTCGAGGTTTTCGCCATCGACAAGACATCCAGGGCGGCTTCTTTGGTGGAAATTGCCACGTACTTGGCAACCGAGCCAAATCCCGGACAGTTGTCGGTGATCGGCAGATCATTATCGACCGTTTTCGGGATGCCAACGCACTTGATGTCGTAACCCAGAGTTTTACCAATTTGCGATACCTTGTGCGCGGTATCCATCGAGTCACCGCCACCGTTGTAAAAGAAGTAGCCAATGTCATGCGCGTGGAAAACTTCGATCAGACGCTCGTATTGCGCACGATTCACGTCCAGACCCTTGAGCTTGTAGCGGCATGATCCAAACGCACCGCCTGGCGTATGGCGCAGGGCTCGAATATTGGCAGTGGATTCCTGACTGGTGTCGATGAGATCTTCGGTCAATGCGCCAATAATGCCATTGCGTCCGGCGTACACTTTATGGATGTGTTTTTTGTGTTTGCGCGCCGTTTCCAGAAGCCCACAGGCCGAGGCATTGATGACCGCAGTCACCCCGCCGGATTGAGCATAAAAAGCATTTCTTTTGGTCATGGTTTTTTCCTGCAAATTTAAAAGTCAGAACCGATCAACAAGGCGCAAGGATAACGTATTTTGCAGCCTAATTCCCATGTCTTGCGAGACATTTGCAAGCCTGCAGGCAAAGCAATTGCAATTCTTTATCTGACAAGGTAGGGTAATCCCCCTGGCTGAGAGATCAGCCATTTTTTATACATATTTCCAACGCTTAAGCGCGTTATTACTGACAAGAAAATCATTATGCGTATCGTACTTCTTGGTGCTCCGGGTTCCGGCAAAGGCACCCAGGCCAAAATTCTCCAGTCCTTACTTGGCTGGAATCAGATCTCCACTGGCGATCTGTTGCGTGCCGCGGTCAAGGCACAAACGCCTTTGGGCCTGCAGGCGAAAGCGGCCATGGAAGCCGGCGAACTGGTGAGTGACGAGATCGTTCTGGGGCTGACCAAAGAAAAGATCGCCGCAAGCAAAGCGGGTTGTATTCTGGATGGCTTTCCTCGCAACATCGCGCAAGCCGAAGCTCTGGAAAATATCCTCGATGACATGGGCACGCCGCTGGATGAAGCGGTATTACTCGATATTGATTTCGAGGTTCTGCTCAAACGCCTGACCGGTCGTCGCACCTGCAAAGACTGTGGGCAAATGTTCAATGTGTATTTCTCGCCTACCGAAAAAGAGGGCGTGTGTGACAATTGCGGCGGGGAATTGATGCATCGCGCGGATGACAATGAAGAAACCATCGGTAATCGCCTCACTGTGTACAAAGAGCAAACCGCTCCATTGATCGAGTTTTACAAGTCGCGTAACAAGTTAACCACCATCAATGCCCTGGGCGGCCTCGAGGAAGTCACCACGCGTTTACTCGAAGCTTTGCGCATTTCCGAACTGGATTAAATGTTGGTTTCCAGACTCAGGCAGTCGGGCGTTTTTCCAGAGATAATTTGAAAAATGTGATGCCGATGATCAGGATCACCGCGGCAAAGGCAATCGCCCAGTTAATGAACTGAAACAAGATCGTTCCGACCCCAAAAGCTCCGGCGATTCCCGAGGCGCGAATATTCTCATGCCGTATAAAGGCGATACTGGCGAACACCAGGGCGAGAAAACCTAAGATCACCGCGCTCAAGTCGAGCTTTTCATCCAGATTCCAGCGTGCCTCCGGCTCGGGCGACACTTGAGATTCGGATTGCGGTTTGTCTTTTTTGAATAATGAAACCGCTTTTTGTTTCATGCTGGTCATTTTTGCCGACGCCGTTTCACCCAGGGTGGGTTCTTTGACCAATGGTCCGGTGTAAAAATGGATGATCGACAAACCCAGTGCCAGGGCGCCGCAAAAGAATCCTATCCAGCCGTAATGTTTAAAGCCTGTCTTGTTTGCATCTACCATTCCAGCTTGCTCCCGCTCCAGTGAAAAAATTGCCCGGAATCTTCTGTCCCGACCGAATCGATAATTCTGCCCAGGCGCTTGGCCGTCAATTCGGGTGTATAGAGTTTATCCGCAGAACGGTTCCTGGTGAAGGGCGCCGACAATTTACTCCGGGTAGTACCCGGGTGTAAAGCCAGCACAATGCATTGCGGATGGGTGCGTGCCAGCTCTATGGAAGCGGTTTTCACCAACATGTTCAAAGCCGCTTTTGAGGCACGATAACCGTACCAACCACCCATTTTATTGTCCTTGATGCTGCCCACCATGGCGCTGAGATGGGCAAACACCGAACGACTTTTTTTGGGTAACAACGGGTGTAAATGTTTGATCAACAAGGCGGGCAAAATAGAATTCACATGAAAATAATGCGTCAAACTTCTTTCGGTGATCTGCTTGATCTGTTTCTCGGGACCGATGAAGGCGTTATGCAACAAGCCAATGCAGTTGATGATCAGTTCGTACTCGGGCGAGATGCCGTACAGGGTTTCAAAAAGTTCGGGAAGATGTTGTTCGGCGTAATCACTTTGCACCAAAGTGAAATTATGATCGGCATTATGAATATCACGCGCAATTCCGACGATCTGATGGCTGTCTTGATAGGTTTTGGCCAGGGCCTGGCCGATGGCACCATTGATGCCGATGATCAGCGCATAGGGTTTTGAGCCGTCTTGCGCGCGCTCGGGAAACTGCACAACCGTGTTGGTGTCGGTTTCATTATCGGTGCCGGACGTGTGATCTTGTTCAGGCATGTTCCTGTAAATAGTTTTGCAAAACGCGATGTCGCCAATTGTCAGCATCCAGAAAATCACTCAGGCCACGGGCAATCTTTTCCAGGGTTTTACGATTGGATAAAGTGGCCGGGTCGATGTCGAGTTTCTCGGCGTGTTTGCGGCAGTATTGCTTAATCCGGCTAAAGCGTTTTTTCTCTGCGTCGTTCAAGGGCGAGAACACATTCGTATCAAACTGTTCAAATTCCTGCAGTGGTGAATCCAGTAAAGGACGAATACTGTCGTGATTGTGTTGCAGTACTTTGTGTTCCTGTTGCATGTGCTTAAGACGTTCGGGTGACTGCGCAAGTTCCAGAATAATGTCATCGGCCAGAATCCAGCGGCGTGGCCGGTCTTTTTGCATGGCTCGTTGTTCGCGCCAATGGGCCAATGATGCCGCGCGCGCAAAATCGCTGTCCGACAAGCGTTTAATGCCTTTCACCCGATTCCAGGCAGACTGCAAGGGGCTTTGCGCCTTATGGCGTTCCACTTGGCGCTCGCAATCGGTTTTGAACCACTCCAGGCGGTCTTTGTGTTCCAGGTCTTGTGAGAGTAATTGCCAGGCTTTGGGTAAATGTATGACATCGGCAATGGCGTAATCGAGTTGCGCGGCACTCAAAGGGCGCTTGAGCCAGTCGGTGCGAGACTGGGACTTGTCGATCTCCAGTCCAAGTGTGTTTTGCATCAACTGGGCATAACTGATCTGGGGTTGTGCGCCCAATAAAGCGGCGGCTACCTGGGTGTCGTAGATATTGAATGTCCAGTCAGTAAATAGCTGGTCAAAGATCTCGAAATCCTGGTCGGGGGAGTGGGTCAGGCAATATTTGGATTGTTGCAAACTGTTCTGTAAGGCCGACCAGTCTTCGATCAAGGGCGCGTCGATACAAGTGCTCAGCATTTCGTGCTCTTGTTGTTGCGCGATCTGAATCACCGCCGGAATGGCGTAATAGGTTTTTTGCCGGATAAATTCGGTATCGATGGCAATGGCTTTGGCCGGGTCCAGTTTTTGACAGAAAGCCTGCAACTCATCTGCGTCGCGGATCATCTGTACACTCATGGCCGGCTCATTTGGTTTATCATGGAAATTAGTATGTTTTGCATAATGAGCATGATAAATCATCCACCCGACCAGTCAGGAATTAGTTGTTAGAAACAGCA
>JABDMI010000113.1 GCA_013001575.1 Gammaproteobacteria bacterium | reverse complement strand
CGCGTCATGAGTCGCCCGCTGAGTTTACCGTCCAGTGTTTCAGGATCGTTGGGCACCACCACCAGTTCATTACTGGTCTGCAAAATGCTTTCTGCCAAACTGACGCTTTTGCCATCGAAAGCTTGCGAGACCACTTTAGTGATCTCTAATAAAGTGTTTTGATCCGATTCAATTAATATGGCTGCCTGCGGTTCAGCGACACTCATGGTTTTACAGCCCCACAACAAACTCAAGCCCACACCACCAAGCAAGCCACCGATCAGCATAAAAAGTCTATTCATTGACCATCTCCTGTGAAACCCGCTGTCCGGCATCACGCACTTGTTGTTTTAACAAATGCCGGCGCAAGTGTTCGGAGTTATACAAGGAACCCGGTCGTTCATCCTGAAGCTGGTCTTGCAGACGAAGCTTGGAAAATTTGGTACTGCTCGAACCGGCAGGACAGGAACCGGATTGACTGTAGGCCAGTGCGGTTGAGAACAAGGCCTCATTGCTGTCGCCCAATTGATTCAGGAAATCATCGGCCACATTACATCCCGGCACCAATTCCCCCACCGGCCCAGTGGTATTCATCGGGGTGAAGCCGTCGGCGTAATCGCCAAAGCCTTTGTCATTGGCGCCTTTGAACTGAATGGTGAAATAGGTGGTGCCGCAGTTATCGGTGGCGTAAAACCCGTAAGGCTTGCCGCAAGTGGTATCGCCGATCAAGACCACGTCCACATCCACACCGCGCAGACCGTTGATGACCGCTTCACTGGCCGAACAGGTGCGTGCAGTGGACAAAATAAAGATTCTGTCCAGATTCAATTGTGGCAAGGCTTGACCCGACGGTTTGGAAAACCCGAGTGAGGTGCTGTGGAATGGTGTCGGGTTTAAGGTTTCACCGGTTACCGGGTTGATGTTGGGATGTTTGTCATTGAAGGTCAGATTGTCAAAGGTTTTGCCGTTGCTGCGGGTAGCGCCAGCCACCATGTAGCCCAACTGCGCGGCGATATCCAGAAAGCCACCGCCGTTGTAACGCAGATCCAGCACCAGTTCGTTGACATTGGCATTTGACAACTGGGTCATGGCGTCAATGAGCTGCTCTTCGGCATCCCGGATGCCAAATGTATTAAACAGGATGTAGCCCGTATCGCCGCTTGGAGTGTTTTCTATTTTGACGGTGTGCACGGCTGCCGAGGTCACACTTTCCGAGGTCATGCTGAAGCTGCGAGTTGTCGAACTGCCAATATCGCGCACTGTGAATGTGTGCATTTCGCCCGCCGCATTGGGGAACAGCCCTGCATTCAGAACATCTACATCTGCCTGGGTGCCGCCATTGACCGCATCCACGCCATCGATCTCGAGGATTTCTGTACCGCGCAATAAACTCGCCGGAGAGTTGGCGGCGGGTGATCCTGACTCAACAATAGAAACCCGTATCTCACGCGGCGGCGCGCCCGAAATGATCGCAAATTCCGCGCCGTAACCGGCTGAAGACCCGCTGGAGATCAGTTCCTGGTATTCGGCGGTATCGTAAGTGAAATGGAATTGATCTTTCGGGTTACCCGACGGCGTGACCGCGGTGGTGATCAATTCGTCAAAATACACCAAAGGATCATTAAAGCCGGCGGGATCCTGATCGTCTATTTCACTGTACCAAAGATAGGTATTATTACTCCAGGAACGTAACCAGTGGTTTTCTTCCAGAATTGAGCCGGCCATGTCCGGGAACGGATTGCCGGTGGCGGGGTTTGTGCCACTACGCGGGTTTTCGCAGCGATCTTTAAACTGACTTTCGTCTTCGAACACCCCTTTGGTCCAGGTGGGTCCGCTACTCACAGGCGGGGGTGGCGGGGGTGACACTATTGGCGCTGGTGCAGAATCTGAACCGCCTCCGCCACAGGCCGATAAGCATAATACAATCGCGGCAGTGGCAATAAACTGCCTCGGGCACATATTAAACGAGTACATAATTTTGGGTCTGGGTTAAATTTTAAATTGGTGTAGTCTACCTGAAATTGAGACAAACCAACTAAAGCAAAATTCCTTCAATTTGCAAACAAGGCTGCTCTCCAGGTAAAACGCCAGACCTGAAAAAATACGATCATTGACAATTTCAAGAAATGAAACCACGCATCCCGAGCCCACATGCATGTGCATTCCGAACATAAGCCAAGCAACGCTGGATATGGGCTTGATAACAATAATCTGGTTTATAAACAGAATCGTTAGTTTAATTATAAAAGTTCAATTAGATATATTAACTATACCCACAAAAAATAAAAATAGTGTTATTCAGCCCCAGAGTGAGTTAATTTATGTGAACTGGAGTGCATTAGCCCACCTAATTCCTTGTAATTTCTAAAAAATTGCTGTAATTTATTCTTTTAAATTTCCCGTACTTCACTCACAACATTTCGTAATTTAATAAACCGTGCCAGTGAAGCTCCAAGTCGTGCAGATAGTAAGATCTCGCCACTTGTTGTTGAATAATGAAAAATAAGATCATGCTAACAATCCTCAAAAATACCATTAGGCCCAAGTGAAAATGACAATCCCAAAATTAAAGAATTTCACGCTCCGAACGGATTATTCTCTAAAAGTCTTAGTGCTGGTGCTTGGCCTTGTCGTTACGCTATCGCAAACAAGTTATGTACTGGCCGATGACAGCAAGGACGGATCTTCTTGTGTCTCCAATATTGAGGCAGAATTCTCGACCTCCCTGCTCAGCGTGCTGGCCATTTCCGATAAAGGCCTCTCGAATGTGGTGTTGCACTTTGTCGATGGCGTCGAACAGAAATTCGAGATCAATTCAGGCACCGACCTCTATTCACAGGAATTATCCGGCACTGGTGCAAACGCCGGCAAACTCTTGCAGGGCATATGGATAAAGTCGGGGTGTGAAAAAAGTGGTGACGGTTCGGGATACGGTCTCTATATTGCTGCACCGGTATGTGACTTCACCACCACCATCAGTATTTCACCTTTGCAACGAACTCAGCGTGAAAGCACTAATGCAAACTTTGTTATCTCATTAGACGACAGCGCTGTTCCGGAAGAATGCATTGCGGGCATCCTGATCACGACCGTGCCATTGACTGCCGGCATAAGTGATTATGAATCCCTCAGCATCAATGCCGCTCTGGACAATTCAAACCCTTCAATTACCATTAATATTCCCATACTCAGTGACGACATTACTGAATTGAACGAGCGCTTTGAAGTTAATGCAGTTCCTGCCCCTGGGTCCGCGGTGACCAATAGCGTACAGGGCATTGTAATAATATTAGACGGCACTCCTGAACCACCATGATCATGAATAAACTCAAGACAAAAAAGACCCTGCACCTAAGCCTTTCACTGGGTATTTTACTCGCTACACAAATAGGCACGCAAAATCTGTCGGCGGCATTAACTTGTCCAGTGGTCAATCAGGCTGCTCTGGACTGGGATGCGCCCGCAATAGATTGGCCTACTCCGGTCAATCTCACTAACGGTCCCGGTGATTACACTCCTGACCTGAATGAGTCCTTTGTTGTAGGCGGCATCACATTTGACTTTGCCATAAGCGGTGATTCAACCATGGCAAACCTGATCCGCTCGTTTGAGGAACGTGCTGATGTAGCAGAAGACACGCCCGATGACGTAGGGGATGTTGTTGGCCCTGGCGATACCGATGGAAATGGAAGTATAGACGCTGCTTTGGACGTGATCATTAATTCAACTGACACGTCAAATAACCCGATAGATATTGATGTGATCTTGGATGTTACTTTGTCCGAACCCGTCTCAGAGCTTGAATTCTCTATTTCTGATATTGATCACAGTGATCCGGGCACGCGTGAACGCCAGGATGTTGTGACGGTAACCGGCAGTTATATGAGCAACGCCGTGACACCGACACTGACCCCGGAATATACCGTGACTGGCCCCACGGATCCCGGTCTGACCGTATCCGCTAATACCGCAACCGCACAATTAACCGGAGTCAATGTATTTCCAACCGGAACCGGAAATCAGCACCCGGATCGTGGCACCGTTTTTGTAAAATTCAGCACCCCAGTTGATGCGATTACCATAGTGTATGCCGATGGTGTCGAGGCCGGAGCAGACCTTGGCGGCACACGTGGCATCAGCATCATCAATGACACGGGATTTTGCTATGCGCCGGATGTCAGTGGCAGTGTTTTTGAAGACGCCGACGGCGATGGCGTATTTAGCGCCGGTGACGTGGCCTTAAGTGGTGTCAGTGTGCAAATCTTCGAAGCGGACGCGAGTGGCAACCCGATCGGTGGCGCACTGGACACCCAGTTAACGGATGTGAATGGCGCATACAGTTTTATTGACCTGTTGCCCGATGATTACGTGATCATTGAAACCGATCCTGGCGGCTATGTTTCAGTCACCGATATCGAAGGTGATACCACTGACCCGGCCTATAACCGCATACCGGTAAGCCTGGGCTCAGTGAATGTCACTGGTCAAAACTTTCTGGACATACAATCGGCCGATCTCAGAGTTGTTAAAGATGACAGTTCATTGACTTATACGCCGGGTACCAGCGGAACCTACACCATCACAGTAACCAACCTGGGACCGTCGGATGTCAGTGGCGCGACCATTCAGGACATTTTACCACTGGGGGTTACTTTGAATGGAGCGGTTACTTGTGTAGCAATCGGAGCCGCCAGTTGTACGACCCCGATTGGTACCACCGGTGACCCAAGTTTTTCTGACTTGGCCATCAGTATTGATGCCGATGCCAGTGAAGCGGTTAATTTTGTTACGTATACCGTGCCGGTGGTTTTTTCCAGTGATATGAACGCTTACTAGCCATGAACACATCCGCATAAGTGCGAAATTTTATTCAAAGACCGCTGAGGCGGTCTTTTTTTATTGTGTATGATGAGATCTATGCAAAATGAACTTGCAGCCTGTGCGTTGTGCGGACGCAATCAGTTTTTAACTTTTCATCATCTTATCCCGCGCATGTGCCATCGTAAAAAATACTTTCGCAGCCGGTTTACAAAAAGTGAAATGCAAACACGCGGGCTTGATATTTGTCAGGATTGCCATCACTTTATTCATACACAAAAAGACGAAAAAACCCTGGGCCGCGAGTTCAATACTCTGGATGCTTTAAAAAATGCCGAGTGGATGAAAACATTCATCGCCTGGGTGGTCAAAAAGAAATAAGCCTTATTCAACAAGGTCGAAGAATGGCGAGTAATAAATGAACCCTGGCCAAGGTCTTGATGATCGTATAGGAGCATCCGATGCTTTACTGCTTATTATTAATATCTACAAGTCACTGAAACTATGAAAAAATACCTGCAAAGATTATTTATACCCGCCATTTTACTGATCGCATTAGTTGGCCTACAGGCACAACAATCCGATTCCAG
>JABDMI010000112.1 GCA_013001575.1 Gammaproteobacteria bacterium | reverse complement strand
AGGCGCTTGATCTGGTTTTGTTTTTCATCATCGGTGGAACGTGCGAGTTCGATCAGAGGATTTTCTTCTGGCTCAGGTGACAAGAACGTATTCACGCCGATGATCGGCAAACTGCCGTCGTGTTTTTTATGCTCGTACAGCATTGATTCTTCCTGGATCTTGCCACGCTGGTATCCGGTTTCCATCGCACCAAGCACACCGCCGCGTTCCGAGATGCGTTCAAACTCCTGTAACACGGCTTCTTCCACCAGATCGGTGAGTTCGTCAATAATAAAAGCACCCTGATTGGGGTTTTCATTTTTAGCCAAACCGAATTCATTATTAATGATCAGTTGAATGGCTAAGGCACGCCGCACTGATTCGTCGGTGGGGGTTGTGATGGCTTCATCGTAGGCATTGGTGTGCAAACTGTTACAGTTGTCGTAAATGGCGATCAGAGCCTGCAAGGTTGTGCGAATGTCGTTGAAATTCATTTCCTGGGCGTGTAATGAACGCCCCGAGGTTTGAATGTGATATTTGAGTTTCTGACTTCGGGCATTGGCGCCGTATTTGTTACGCATGGTGGTTGCCCAGATGCGTCGCGCCACCCGGCCCATCACGGTGTATTCCGGATCCATACCGTTGGAGAAAAAGAAGGACAGGTTCGGGGCAAAATCATCTATCTGCATACCGCGCGCCAGATAGGTTTCAACATAGGTAAATCCATTCGACAATGTGAAGGCCAATTGACTGATCGGATTCGCCCCGGCTTCGGCAATGTGGTATCCGGATATCGACACTGAATAAAAACGTCGCACATTGTTATCGATAAAATATTGCTGGATATCGCCCATCATGCGTAGACTGAACTCGGTAGAAAAAATGCAGGTATTCTGACCCTGGTCTTCTTTCAGAATATCCGCCTGCACGGTTCCACGTACACTGCTTAAAGCATTGGCCCGTAAGGACGCGTATTCCTCATAATTTGGTTGTCGATTGTTATCAGCGACAAATTTATCCACTTGCTGGTCGATGGCGGTGTTCAAGAACATGGCAAGAATCGTGGGTGCAGGACCGTTGATGGTCATCGACACCGATGTACTGGGATCACACAGGTCGAATCCGTCATACAGGGCTTTCATGTCGTCCAGGGTAGCGATGGAGACACCGGCATTCCCGATCTTGCCGTATATATCCGGTCGTATGGCTGGATCAAAGCCGTACAGAGTCACCGAATCGAAGGCTGTGGACAGTCGTTTGGCCTCGGAGTGTTCGGATAGTTTTTTGAAACGGCGGTTGGTTCGGAAAGCATCGCCCTCTCCGGCAAACATGCGGGCTGGATCCTCGCCACTACGTTTAAAAGGAAATACGCCTGAGGTATACGGGAAACGACCCGGTACATTGTCTTTGTATAACCATTTTAAAATCTCGCCATGATCTTCAAACTGCGGCATAGAGACTTTGGGGATCAAGGTTCCCGACAAACTTTGGGTGGTTTGATAGCTCTCACCCGATGTGTAGTCCTGTTGCAGGTGAGTCCAACCGGACAACAACTGATGCGATTCACTCGTCAAAGCCTGTTCACGTTCAGCGATCAACGTATCGAGCTTGTCATTTTCATTGGCATCGCCCAACATGGTTTTAGTCGCTTGCAGTTGATGGCGTTCACGCGCGAGCTTAACTTGTGCCGCGGCAGTTTCATGGTAGTCACGCACGGTTTCCGATATTTCGGCCAGATAGCGTTGGCGCTTGGGCGGCACAATAATGGATTTTTCCGAGGAGTAGCGATTGTCCACTTTGGGCAAGATCGAGTCGTAGTCTTTTAAACCCTGCTCTCTGAGTATACTCACCAAACGTTGATAAGCCGCAGTTACTCCATCGTCGTTAAAACGTGAGGCGATGCTGCCAAACACCGGCATTTGTTCGGGTGGTGTGGACCATTTTTCCTGATTGCGTTGCACTTGTTTGGAAACGTCACGTAAGGCATCATCACTGCCCTTGCGGTCGAACTTGTTGATGACCACCAGGTCGGCAAAGTCCAGCATATCGATCTTTTCCAGCTGACTGGCCGCACCGAATTCCGGGGTCATGACATACATCGAGGTATCCACATAAGGCGAAATGGCCGAGTCACCCTGACCGATGCCCGGAGTTTCCACAACGACCAGATCAAAGCCCGACGCTTTACAAATGGCGATCACTTCCGAGAGATTTTCCGGCACTTCACCGCGTGACGAACGTGTGGCAATTGAACGCATAAATACATTGGGGTGATAAATTGCGTTCATACGAATGCGATCACCCAACAATGCTCCACCGGTTTTACGGCGGGTTGGATCGATCGCGATCACAGCAATCTTCACCTGATCATTACTATCAAGTCGGAAGCGACGGATGATTTCATCGGTGAGTGACGATTTACCCGCACCCCCGGTTCCGGTGATACCCAGTACCGGCACTGTGGGTTGTTGTGCGTCCAACCAGGTCTTGTCGGCACTGGAGAGAATACCGAGTTCGGCCTTGGTTAAGGCCTGGGCCAGAACCGCAGGATCTTGCAGATCAGCCGTTTCCAGAGACGGTAATTGTCTTGGCTGTTTTCTGGCTTTACGACAACGCTCCAGCATGTCATCGATCATGCCCTGAAGGCCTAATTCTTGTCCGGTGTGAGGTGAGTAGATGCGTTCGACGCCATAGGCTTCAAGCTCCTGGATCTCGTCGAATACGATCACGCCACCGCCACCCCCAAACACTTTGATGTGTTCGGCCTTATTCTCTTTCAGCAGGTCGATCAGGTATTTAAAATACTCAACGTGTCCGCCCTGGTAAGAGCTGATGGCAATGCCGTCCACGTCTTCCTGTAAGGCGGCTTGCAGCACATCATTCACCGAGCGATTATGTGCCAGATGAATGACCTCTACGCCTGACGATTGCAAAATGCGACGCATGATATTGATCGAGGCATCATGGCCGTCAAATAGACTGGCGGCGGTGACAAATCGCAGTGGAGTTGTATTTGCGACGTGTTCGGGTTTGGTAAATTGGGCGACAGTGTTCATGGTGTGTACCGTGATGAAAGCGGATTATGAAAAGGGGGGTGAAGAATGTGGGTTAGGTAAAATAATGGCTCATGCTGTGCTTCAGATTTTGATGCAATTTGAGTAATCCGGCGTGATCCTGTGGATTGGCCAACCAGTGATAGGCGATACCCAGCACCGAGGCATTGAATTGACCGGCGATGTCTTGGGCGGAAACGCTCTCATCCAGATCGGAATCTTTCAGCCAGGAGACCACATCCTGACGTCTACGTTCATGGATGGAATGGATCACCACTTTAACCTTGGATTGCACGCCGATGGATTCAAACCACAGAATATAGAAAGCTCGTATTTTGTCACTGGCTTCCAGACACATGGTGGCATGCTCATCCAGGGCCGAAGCAATCGCGTCCAGACCGGATTTACCTTTGGTGGCTTTAGACAATCGGGCCACCCATTGCTCACCGACCGAACGCACAATAAATTCGAATAATCCGGCCTTTGAACCAAAACGGTAGCCCGCCAGGCCACGACTGTAACCGGCCAATTCACCCACTTCTTTGAGGGTGGTCTTGTCGCTGCCTTTCTCTACGATCAGTCTGATCGCAGATTCCAGCATCATCGCATCTGAAAGATCCGTGCGTTCAGAGTTAGATTTTCGTTCAACAGTTTGTGACATAATTAATAATTACAGTTAGTTATAGAATATAACTCGAAATAACATAACACTCGATAATCACCATTTTACTAATATTGCTTGTTGCAAGCAAGTAAAT
>JABDMI010000111.1 GCA_013001575.1 Gammaproteobacteria bacterium | reverse complement strand
GCCCAAACCTTGCTTGCCTGATTGCCATAAACAATTTTCACCTTGCCTTTCTTAATATTCTTAATCACATGTTTTGCAATATCGTGTGGCGGCGTGGTTAAAAACAATTTTTCAAATTCTTCGCTATCTGTATTTTTGGCTATATTGGTTGCAATGCCTCCCGGGTGAACACAGTGGATAGTGATCGGGCTTTGCATGAATTCCACACTCAAGGCTTCGGTGAAACCGCGTACAGCAAATTTTGTTGCCGAGTAGTCTGCGGTATTGGGCGGGGCGACCAGTCCGAAAATACTTGAAATATTCACTACCGCACCTTCATTGTTCTCAACCAGTTGAGGCAGAAATGCCTTGGTGCCATACACCACACCAAAATAATTTACCCGGGTGACTTTTTCTATCTGCTCGATCGACATTTCGTAAATAGGGGCGCTGGACTCGGCAATGCCGGCGTTGTTAATAATGACATGCGCATTGCCTAAATTGGATCTCACTTTGTCTGCAAAGCTGAAAACTTCGTGTCGATCAGACACATCAACAACTTCAGAATACACATTATCCGGACCAATCACATCGGCAACACGTTGCGAAACAGATCGCAAATCTTCTTGATTGACGTCGCATAAGGCTAGGCGCGCACCGAGTTTGGCGAATTCATCCGCGTAGGCGGCCCCCATGCCGGAGGCAGCACCGGTAATTACAATTATTTTATTTTGAAAATTTTTCATAAATAAGCCCGATCAATGGAATTTAATAGTTGTTATAGTATCAAAAGACTTAATCCACAAAAGGCCATTCCGATGTTAGAGATTATATTCTTGATATTTGCTGCAAGTACCAGCCTGGAACCGATGTATACCCTGGATTTATCTGCGGGGGAAAACTCATTGCATGCCGCGGATGTGAATCGGGATGGCCATATAGATGTGATTGTGGCTAATCAGAACGATCACAGTGTCAAGATCTATCACGGCGACAGCACCGGAAAATTAAGCCCTGGCAAATCGTATGCAGCAGGCCATGACCCCAGCGATATTGTTTCAGACGATTTTAACCAAGACGGCTATCTGGATCTTGTGGTGGCCAATCATGATATGAATTACTTGAGTGTTTTATACGGCAGTAAATCTGGAGGTCTTGAGATGAGTAAACAGCAGATCAAACTCAGTGTCGAGCCTCACCCGCATGTGCTTGAATATTTTGATATTGATAATGATGGCAACAAAGATTTACTTGTCGATAATCGCTTTAATAATGGAGTTCAGGTATTAAAAGCTAACGAATCCGGGCAATTTCATTCCAGGGGAATATTGATCAATACAGGTGGTGATCCATATCTTGGGTTTGCAGTTATAGACATTAACCAAGATGGATTGGCGGACCTGATCTCGCCAAATACCAATAACATCGGAATTGCAATAAATCAAAGCGATAAAAAGATTCGCTTTGCCAAGCCCTATTTTTTATCCGACATCGAGCCATTTGGCTTGACCGTTCTGGATATAGATGCAGATGGCAACTTGGACATTGTTGCCGTGACCGAATCATCAAAACAAGCAATTGCCATTTATCACGGGCGCAGTGACAACACATTTGCGACCGAGCCAGAATGGATATCAATGGCCGCTGGACCAAAGAATATCGTACAGGGCGACCTTAATGGAGATGCTATTAACGACGTTCTGGTCACTGCCTGGAATAGCGATAGCAAAATTATATTTGGTGGTGCAAAAGAGAGAAAAACAAGCAAACCAAATTTAGGGAAACTGGATTCTCCATGGGGCGCCTTGATCGTTGACCTGAATGCGGACAGTGTAGGAGATTACATTATCTCCGATGGTGAAAGTCGCATTGCAAATGTGTACCTTAGCGAGACTGAATCAGACTAAACCTTAAACTCAGCCACTACCGGAGTGTGGTCCGATGGCTTTTCCAATTTGCGTGGCGCTTTATCAATCCAGCATTTCTGGCAATTTTTCGCCAGTTCTTCGGACGCCATGATCAGGTCGATGCGCAGACCATTATTTTTGCGAAAGCTCCCGGCACGATAATCCCACCAGCTGAATAAATTGGGTTCTTGTTCAAATTGTCTAAAACAATCCACAAAGCCTTTTTCCTTCAAGCGTGCGATGTGTGTGCGTTCCAACGCGCTGCAGTGAATTTTCCCTGCCCATTCTTCAGGTGCGTGCACGTCCTCGTCACTTGGCGCTATATTGAAGTCACCCATGACGATACGTTTGTCGTAATCTGAAGACTCTGATTCCAGTTGTGCGTGCAAAGCTTCCAGCCAATTCATTTTATAATGGAATTTATCCGAGTCCAGGGCCTGTCCATTGGGGAAGTACAAGTTGTAAATGCGTACGCCATTGATCGTGCAACCCAACACCCGTCGCATCGGGTCTTCAATGCCCGCAAAATCGGTGACGACCTCAGTGATACTGTGTTTGCTCAGAACCGCCACACCGTTATAGGTTTTTTGACCGGCAAACGCAACATGATATCCGGCCGCTTCAATTTCAGCGACTGGAAACTTGTCATCGGTGCTTTTGGTTTCTTGCAAGCCGATCACATCAACCGGATTGGTCTCTAGCCAGTCGAGTAGATGATTCAGGCGTACTTTGAGGGAATTGACATTCCAGGTGGCGATTTGCATGCTTATTCAATTGAAAATTTAAACTTGAATTATAGCCGCTATTTGTCAAATTAAATAATATCCATTATCCAACTCAAGCTGTGGAATGACGAGAAGGCAGAGATAACTTAGAATGAGCCATGAATAATATCCGCCCATTCAAAAACACTTATCCGACCCTGGGTCAAAATGTTTATGTTGATCCGCAAGCCTGCGTGATTGGCAAGGTGACATTGGCTGACGACGTTTCCATCTGGCCAATGGCCGTGGTGCGCGGCGATGTCAGTACCATTTCGATCGGGGCTGGCAGCAATATCCAAGATGCCGCCGTTTTGCACGTGACCCACGATGGGCCGTATTCGGATGGAGAAG
>JABDMI010000110.1 GCA_013001575.1 Gammaproteobacteria bacterium | reverse complement strand
GCCGGCGAATTAACCTATGCCGAGTTAACGCGTTTTTATCTGGATCGCATTAACGCCTACAACCCCGCACTCAAGGCCGTGATCGCGGTGAATCCCGATGCCCTGAAATACGCCGGACAACGCGATGCAGAGGGCGCCAGTGTGGCCCAACGCGGTCCCTTGTATGGCATGCCGATTTTACTCAAAGACAACATCGAGGCCGGTGACGTTTTGGCCACTACGGCCGGTTCCTTGTTGCTTAAAGACAATGTGACCTGGCGTGATGCCACCCTGGTAGCGCGTTTGCGTCAACAAGGGGCGATCATTCTGGGCAAGGCCAATTTAAGTGAATGGGCCAACTTTCGTTCGGAGCGTTCCTCGAGTGGCTGGAGTTCAGTGGGTGGACAAACCCGCAACCCCTATGACCTGCAACGCTCGCCCTGCGGGTCCAGTTCGGGCTCAGCCGTGGCGGTGGCGGCCAAATTGGCCCCATTGGCTATCGGCACCGAGACCGATGGTTCGATCGTGTGTCCCGCTTCGGTCAACGGCGTGGTCGGTATTAAACCCACGGTGGGTTTGGTCAGTCGTGCCGGGATCGTGCCATTGAGTCCCTCCCAGGATACCGCCGGCCCGATGGCCGCGAGTGTGGCCGATGCCGCCATTCTTCTGAGCGGCATGATCGAGAAACAGGCCGTGGCCATTGATACTTTTGCCCTGGAGCGTCCTGACACCATCAATTTCGACTACCCGTCGGCTATTGGAAGTGTACGCAGCGCCGACAAGATCCGGGTTGCGACAATTGCCAATAGTGGCGGTTGGCACAGTGATGTCGATGCCTTGTTTAGCAAGGCCATGGACAAACTCGGCAAGGCCGGCATGCATGTCAATCCTGACCAGCTGCAACTGGAGGATGATGCCTTTGCCAAGGAATATGATCTGTTGCTGTATGAATTCAAATTCAGTTTGAATCATTACCTCGGCAGTTTACCCACGCGTCACGCGAGTCTGACGCTCGAAAAACTCATTGAGTTGAATCAAGCGCAAGCCGGGCAAGTGATGCCGTACTTTGGGCAAGAGATCTTCATCAAGGCTCAGGCCAAAGGCGGGCTTGATGAGGAAGAGTACCAGAACATTCGTAAAGAATTAAGCGAGAAAGTTGTGAGTAATGGCCTGGAAGCGTTTTTTCATGAACACCCGGAAGTTCAGGCTTTGATCGTACCCAGCGGAGGCCCGGCCTGGAGTATCGACCTGGTCAACGGTGATCACTTTTTAGGAAATTCATCTTCTTACGCAGCGGTTTCCGGCTACCCGAGTATCACCTTACCCATGGGTGAGGTGCACGGTCTGCCCATTGGCTTATCACTCATCGCACGCCCCTATCAGGAATTTGACATGTTGGCGATCGCCGACAAGATCGAGAAAATTCTTGCCGTGAAACTGGAACCGACTGCTTTTCAATCCAAAGTCAATCCCGATAATTAGTTTTCAAATCCTTAATCGGTAAACTCGTTCTCGCCCCAGTCGCACTCATCACAGTAAATGTCCAAGTCATAGTGTTCTGAAACTGTTTTGATGAACTTAAACCAGTCCTGGTTTGGCTCCCAAATGGAGTCCATATCCTGCTTGGCTTGGGAAACCGGAACATCAAGGAATAGTGCGCGATACAAAAAACTGAAAGTTGAAGCGCGTAAATTTACCTGACAATGCAATAAGGTTTTGGTTTCCGGACTGGCCTGCATAACTTGAACGAATTCTTGAAAATCTTGCAATGTCGGGTTTTTGAAATCCACCGGGATGTGCACATACTCCATACCCAGTTTTTGAACTATTGCCGCCTCGTTTTCCAGCGCGCCATGACTATCGTTTAAGGCAATGTAGATTACTCGCTCAACACCGGCATCCGCAATGAGCTTTAACTCATCTTCAGACGGTTGACTGGAACTGGCAAAAATGTCTGAATATTGCAAATAGCGATGCAGGTCAGTCATGTCACCGGTTTTTTCAGCATGGCCTTTGTGTGAACAAGCGCTTATAAAAACTGCTGCAATTAAAATGATCAGAATTTTTTTCATGCAACTATCCAAAGAGTTTTTTCGGCAACCAGGTTGCCAGCTCCGGCCATATGCACAAGATCAACAACATTAACATTTGAATCCCCACAAACGGCATCACCCCGCGATACAGATCCGTGGTCTTGAATTCCGGCGGTGCCACGCCGCGTAAATAAAACAGGGCAAAGCCGAAGGGCGGGGTTAAAAAGGAGGTTTGTAAATTCACCGCGATCAAAATGCCTAACCAGATCGGGTCGATGTCCATGGCCAGCAGAATGGGACCAACAATTGGCACCACCACAAAAGTGATCTCGATAAAGTCGAGTACAAAACCCAGCAAGAACATCACGATCATCACCGCGAGCAATGCGCCCCATTTACCCCCGGGCAGGTTCACTAACAAACTGTGCACCAGGTCGTCGCCGCCCAGACCGCGAAACACCAGGGAAAACACCGAGGCGCCGATCAGGATCAGAAACACCATGGAACTGATGCGTGCGGTTCTTTGCATCACGTCCTGTAAGCGTGGCAGGTCGAATTTTTTATAACTGATGGCCAGTATCATGGCGCCGACCGCGCCCACGGCCGCGGCTTCCGTGGGGGTTGCGATCCCGGTCAGAATGGAACCCAGCACCGCAACGATCAACAACAGCGGCGGGATCAACACCGTCAATACCCGAAACCACAAATGCTTTTGTTCAACGCTGCGATCGATCTGGTACGCCGGCATGCTCTCGGGTTTGAACCAGGCCATGAGTAAAAGATAGGTAATGTAAATGCCTACCAATACCAGCCCCGGCAACAAGGCGCCGGCAAACAGATCGCCCACGGTCACGGTTTCGGGGGAAAAAACGCCCTGACGTAACTGGGCTTGCTGGTAAGCGGAGGAAATCACATCCCCAAGTAGAATCAGCACGATGGACGGGGGAATGATTTGTCCCAAGGTGCCCGAGGCGGCAATGGCCCCGCTCGATATGGCAGGACTATAGCCCTGCTTGAGCATGGTCGGGAGTGATAGCAGGGTCATGGTCACGACCGTGGCACCCACAATACCGGTACTCGCCGCCAGCAACATACCCACCAACATGACCGAGATACCCATGCCGCCGCGCACCCGCCCAAACAATTCGCCCATGGTCTCAAGCAGTTTTTCGGCGATTCCGGAACGTTCCAGCATCACGCCCATGAACACAAACAAGGGCACCGCGACCAATGTTTCATTGGTCATGATCCCGAGAATGCGGCTGGGCATGGCCTCGAGAAAACTGAGTTCAAAAAATCCGAAAATTACGCCAACAAAAGCAAACAGTAAAGCCGTACCACCGAGTGAGAATGCAACTGGATAACCGAATAGCAGGACACATATGACCAGGGCAAAGAGTACTAAGGCCAGCCATTCCATAAATCAGTTTACTCGCATGTCTGCAGGAAATTAATAATCTTGAAAAAGTTACTCTTTAACACTATCTGAAAAAATTCATTCGGAGCTTTTTATCAAGTGTCCGTGTGCTATTGAAAAGTGATCAACAGATTGGTCAAGACAAGAAGCTTGACTCGTTGTTTATGGGCAAGATAACGCGCTTCAATTTCTTGTAATACGGCCAATTGCAGATCGGCTTCCACCGTCTTGATCTCCTGATAGGTACGCAAGCCTTTTTCAAATTCTTTGCGCAAGGCCTGGGTTTCCAGACGCAAACTTTCCCGTGCATTTTTACGCGATTCAGCGAGTTTTTCAAATGCAGATATGCGTTCCCAGGTCAGCGTGGTGCTTTCTGTGATCTCGCGACGCATGCGATCGACTCCGAGTTTGGCTGCGCGCAAATTGGCCGCGGCTTCGTCGCGTTGTCCGCCATAGCGTCCGCCCAGCAAGGGTGAAGAAATATCCAGTCCAACCCGGTTGCTGCTCTCCCAGCTATTCAGGTCTTTGTTGTAGATCTCGGCAGCCACCGCTTGCACCTCGATGACCGGTAAGCGTGCCCGTTTCGCAATACCCAGTTCGGCCAGTGCCGCTTTACGGTCAGCGGCCGCGGCTTGCAAACGACTGCCGGCGTGCGCGTATTGCAGGGATTCCGTGAGGCTTTCGGGCATGTGTTTTTCGAGCTGGGTCTTGATCGGCGGTAAATGCTCACACACCTTGCCGGAGCTTGCGGTCAAAATGGCTAATTTGGATTGCGCTTCCGCCAGTTGTAATTCCACTTCAATGCGATTGGCTACTGCATTTGAGCGATCCGCTTCTATGCTGCGGGCTTCCGCGGCCGTAATGAGGTTGGTTTCCAGACGCCGTGCCACACCGGCCGCCACACTATTGAGATCGTTCTCGCGAACTTTGGCCGCTTGCAGACTCTCGGCCGCTTCCAGAATATTTAAATAGGTAACCGCCACATCCAGAGATGAATCATTGGTCACGTCAGTGACACCGAAGCCGGAAGCCTGCACGCGTGAATACGCTGCGTCTTTTTCAAGTCGGCCACGTCCAAAGTCGTACACCCGTTGTGAGAGTACCACCCCCACCTGGTTATCGGTACGCCCATCAACCAAACCGGTTTGCCCGGAGGCGGTACGCCCGTAACCGCGTAATTGCGGGTACCAGTCGTAACGGACTTGTTTGAGTCTGGCTTCGGCGCGGGCTTGTTCAGTCTGGGCTTCACCAATGGCCGGATCAAGCCGGGCATTCACGTGTAAAGCGTCTTCCAATGATAAACAAGCAGGCTTGGCAGGTATGTCGGCCATCGCCCTGGCCGGACTGGTGAGTGTCAGGCACAACAACAGAGTGAGGCAAAAAACGGAATATTGGAACAGGGTTTTGCGTAATAACATTTACGTCTCTAGGAGCGGGCACCACGCCGTACGATGGCGCTGATGGGTTCAAATAAATAATCGAACAAGGTACGGGTTTTGCCCGAATTGATAAAGGCCTCAACCGGCATACCCGGGATCACTTCAATGTTCATTTCGGCCAGCGCGGCGGCATCGATACTGACCCGGGCTTCGTAATAGGTGTAATCGCCATTGGGAGAGCTTTTCAGGTCGGCACTGACATTTTCTACGGTGCCTTCCAGACTCGGCATTTGCCAGCTGTGCAAGCCAGACAATCGAGTATCCACACTCAAGCCTTCATACACGGTGTCACGATCGGCCGGACGCACCTGAACCACCGCCACCAGTTCACTTTCACTGGGTACGATCTCGAGAATTTGTTCCCCGGCACGCACCACCCCGCCCTTGGTGTTGAATTTCAAATTCAAAACTTTGCCGGCTTGTGGCGCAAACACCTGGGTGCGGTTAACCACATCTTGGGCCGCGGTCAGGCGCTCATTTATTTCCGAGGCCTTGGCACGCGCTTCCAGCAAGTCGGTATTGATCTTTTCATAAAAACGCGCCCGGGTTTGCGTGAGCTGTCGATCAATTTCACGCACTTGAGAACGATCATTTTGTTGTTCGGTGGTAAGGCGCGAAATATCCGCCATCAAATTGGCTTCTTCCCGTTCCAGTTGGGTCACCTGATCGGCCTGGATCAATTGTTCGGCCAGATACTCGCGTTTGAGTTTGAGATCTTTACGCAGCAGGTCAAGGGAGCGATTTAAATTATCGATCTGTGCCTGTTTATTGTTGGCACTGTCGCGGAACCCGCTCTGTCGCGATTGCAGCACTTCAAGATCTGCGATGATGGTTTGACGTTGTTGCAAGAACAAACTTTGCTGTCTCGCCAAGGACTCGTTAAATTGCTCGAGTTCGACGCCTGAGTTCTGAATGCTACTGAAATCGGCCGTGCTGTTTTTGTTCAGGATCGCGGTTAAGCGGATGACCGAGGCTTTGTAATTCACCAGGTCTTGGGCCAGTTGGGCGCGACCGGAAGTCGCGGCCACGTCGGAAATAACCACCAGGGGTTGCCCGGCTTCGACCACGTCGCCTTCACGCACCAGAACCTCTTCGAGAATGCCGCCTTCCAGATGCTGCACCACTTTGCGGTTGTTTTCCACCACAATGTTGCCGAATGCCGCCACGCCTTCGGCCATCGGCGCCAGCGCCGACCACAGGATGAAACCGCCCATCGAGATCAGGCACACAATGGCGGCCACAAACACCAATCGATCGCTTTTAATGATCTCCATCTTGGTCATTGGCCGTCTCCGGATTGTGCACTGCCCTGTTTGATGAAGGCGGGATGCGCTTTGCGTAAACCGGCGAAGTAATCGGCCGAACTCAGCATTTTGATGTTTTCCGGGGTCAGCATCACCACATTATCCGAGATCTCGACCAAACGCAGGTCGTGGGTGGCCATGATGACAATGGCGCCACTGGCCTTGACCTGCGTGAGCACGTTCTTGAGTTGCTGCACGGTGGCCGCATCCAGATTGGCGGTGGGTTCGTCGAGCAAAAGCATCACTGGTTGACCAAACAAGGCGCGTGTGATGCCGATGATCTGTTTTTGTCCGGCGGAGAGATGAATGCCGCCGGGGCCGACCACAGTGTCGTAACCGTCGGGCAGACTCATGATCATTTCATGACAACCCACAAAGCGTGCAGTCTCGATCACGGCCTCGGTCGGGGCGTTGCTAAAGCGTCCGATATTCTGGGCCACGGTACCAAAGAGTAATTCGCTGTCTTGTGGCAGGTAACCCACGTAACGCCCGCGATCCACCATGTCCCAGCGATGCAGGTCACGCCCGCCCAGATGCACGGCGCCACTGAAGGGCGGCCAGGCGCCGGCGGTGGTTTGTAACAAAGAGGTTTTGCCGCTGCCGATGCCACCGACCAATGCGATCATGCTGCCGGCTTGCAAGCTTAAATTAAATTTGGGCAAGAGTGGTTTCTCAGACCCGGGACACGCCACTTCCAGATTCTCGAATTGCACTTTGGCGTCCGGACGCGGCATCGGGGTGGTGGCGTGTTCTTGCGCCTCGTCGGACTGGTGGCGTTCTTGTAATTCGGCCCAGGCTTGACGCACGCGAATGATCTGACGCCACATGCCCACCGACTGGTCGATAGGCGCCAAGGCCCGTCCCAGTAAGATGGTACCGGCGATGATCACACCCGGTGAAGATTGTTGTTGCAGTACCAGCCAGGCGCCAAGTCCGAGGGCACCGATGGTCAGGATAATGCGAATACCGCGGGTGGTGGAGCCGTAAATGCCCGAGGCTTCCGAGCCTTGCAAATACAATCCGCTGGCAAAGGCTTTTTGTTGCGCCCAGTTCCGAAAAGCCACATCGGCCATGCCCATACTCACGATGGCAGACTGTTGGCGCGCCAGACCGGTGGCAAAATTCTGGGCACTGTTCTCGGCGCTTTGCGCCTGCATCACGTTATCGCGGGTTTGTATCTCGGAAAAAACCGCAATGATCAATAAAATAATGGCGCCCACCACCCCGAGCCA
>JABDMI010000109.1 GCA_013001575.1 Gammaproteobacteria bacterium | reverse complement strand
AAACTGGTGAACATGGTCTCAACCCGTCCGGGATTTTGCGTGTCCCATTCTTTCAACATATTTTTAATGGCCACGCGTTGCAGATTGGTTTGCGAGCCACACAGATTGCACGGGATGATTGGAAATTGACGGGCATGGGAATATTTTTCTATGTCTTTTTCGCTGCAATACGCCAAAGGGCGGATGACTTCATGCGCGCCGTCGTCGGTGGTGTATTTGGCCGGCATGGCCTTGATCTGACCGCCGTGAAACAAATTCAAAAAGAAGGTTTCAATAATATCTTCGCGGTGGTGGCCGAGCGCGATCTTGCGAATGCCCTGCTCTTTGGCGTACGTGTATAAAGCCCCACGCCGCAAACGTGAACACAGACCACAGGTGGTTTTGCCTTCCGGGATCACCCGCTTAACTACTGAATAAGTGTCTTGCTCCAGAATGTGATAACTCACCCCGAGCGTTTGCAGATAATCGGGCAAGACATGCTCTGGAAAACCCGGTTGCTTCTGGTCGAGATTAACGGCGTGCAAGTCGAATTCTATCGGCGCATTCTTTTTCAACTCCAACAACATATCCAGCATGGTGTACGAGTCTTTACCGCCCGACAAACACACCATGATGCGATCGCCATCCTCGATCATGCCGAAATCGGTCACGGCTTTACCAACTCTGTTACGCAGTCGCTTGCCGAGTTTTTTTGCACTGTTGGACAAATCAGGTGTCTGATTCTCGCTGAGCGCAGTCAGACCGGTCAGGTTCTCCACACTTACGGATGCAATTTCTGTTTTCACTTCAGGCCGCCTTTAATAACCCGGACCGGGTAAAAATAAGACGTTTGGAGTCCGGATACCAGGGTTTGGTTTTTTTCATACACAACTGGAATTCATCGCTTTCCAGAATTCGATACAGCCAGTCACGTACTGCTGTGTGCTCGCTTTGTGCGAACCAGTCTTTATCCACATGGGCAAACTGACGCACAAACGGGGCAATGGCGATGTCGGCAAACGACCATTGTGCACCAAACAAATACGCCTTATCACCCAACTGCTCTGCGAGTTGATACAAATATTCTTCAGCTTGGCTGCGGTAGGATTCGGCGGATTGCTCCGGGTGCCGGTCGGCGTATTTGTATTTATCCAATAACACTTTAAAACTGCCCTCGCCCTGCTCTAGAGGGTCGAGCAATTCTGACAACAAGTGTTGCGGCACGTATTGCACACCCGAGTCGTCATCGATCGCTTGCCAGGCCCAGTGCATGATCTCGAGGCTTTCTTCAAGCACCGTACCATCGTTTAATTCCAGTACCGGGACCGTGGCCTTGGGCGACAAGGCCAGCATTTCTGCCGGTTTGTTTCTCAAGGCCACTTCGCGTAACTCCACCGCAATACCAGCCAACAGCACACTCAGTCTGGCCCGCATGGCATAGGGACAACGACGGAAGCTGTACAGTATCGGGTAGTTTTCAGCCGTGGCATCCACAACCTGTTGTTGGCTTTCACTCAAACCGAAATATTCGCGGCGTTTACGTTGATCGTGTTCGATTACCTGCGCGATGTGTTGTTCGCCACGTTGTTTGGCCAATTCGATCTGCTTTTGACGTTCGGCAAAACGCTGACGCTGACCTTCGCTGTATTCATCCGCACACTTGGGACAGGAAACCCCCTTTTGATAATGGATGGAATCCTTATCAGCATCGGTGATCGGACGCCTACAGGCATGACACTGGTCGTAACCGGCGACCCCGAGCTGGTGATCCACGGCCACGCGATTATCAAACACAAAACAGTCACCCTGCCAAAAGCTCTCGGCTTCCTGCACTTCTTCCAGATACTTGAGAATACCGCCTTTGAGGTGATAGACCTCTTCAAAGCCCTGTTGCAACATATAGGCCGAGGCTTTTTCACAACGAATACCCCCGGTACAGAACATGGCCACTTTTTTTTGTTTATCCGGGTCCAGATTGTTTTTTACGTATTCGGGGTAATCGCGAAAAGTTTTGGTGTCGGGATCCAGCGCGCCTTTGAAACTGCCGATCTCAACTTCGTAATCATTGCGAACATCGATCAGGGTCACATCCTCTTGCGCGATCAGTGCATTCCAGTCTTGCGGGTTGACGTATGTGCCGACTAATTTATTGGGGTCGATGCCTGCCTGCCCCAAAGTCACGATCTCTTTTTTGAGTCGAACTTTGGTGCGATAGAACGGCATTGTGTCCGTGAGCGATTCTTTGACATCCACATCGGCAAAGCGCGGGTCTTCACGCAGTTGTGTGAGCAAGGCATCAATGGCTGCACGGGTACCGGCGATGGTGCCGTTAATGCCTTCGTTTGCCAGTAACAAGGTGCCTTTAATATCCAGATCCAGACAGCGTTGTAACAAACGCGGCTGTAACTCGCAGTAATCGGGCAAGGATACAAATTTATATAAAGCGGCAACTACAAACATGACAAATAAAAAATTAGCTCAACTCATTAATTAAAATTCAATTAGGCGTAAAAATCAGGGGTAAAAATCAGGCGTTGATAACCCTGAAAATAACTTGACGGAAGCGCTCACTGAGAACCGCTTCGGCGTTCTTTCGTTGTGCAATCAGGCTTCGCCCATAGCGCAACATGTTCTTCTCATCTAGCGTGATCAGTTCATTTTCTTTGAGTAATCGAATAAACCCCTGGAACAGGCGTTTATCAAAAAACTCCGGCGAACTGATGTCTTGCAAACGCGACATACGCTGGGCCGAGAGATGCACCAGATTTTCCAGGTCACCTTGCTTGATGCCATGCTTGCCATGACGCACCATCAGAACCAGTAACAAATAAAAGCGCCCCAGGGTTTGCAGCATGCCCTGAGCCAGATTCTCCAGCTCGGCGGCTTCCGCCGATTCCGCCGAACAACGTGACCATAGCCGGGTTTCAGGGTCAAAATCCAGATACCCGATCTCGTGCAATGCTTTTAATTGTGCATCCACCACACCCGGTAGTTCATCGGCCTGATAGCGCAGGAATAATTCCTGTTTGATGTAGGGATAAACCATTTCAACCAGTACGACCACGCGCTCCTGTGACAAGGGTTTGTTGTCCAGAAAAATACTCGCGAGCAAGGACGGGATGGCAAAAACGTGTTGAATGTTGTTGCGGTAGTAACTCATGAGCACCGAATGTCGCCCAAGCGGGGTCAGGGTGTTGCCCAGTGCATGTTCCTGTTGTTCAAGAAAATCGAATTCTTTAACGTATTCGACAATTTCCTTGCCATACATGTCGGGAACACTCAACTCCGGAGAATACGGTGCCAGTTTTTGTAAACGAATCAGTTTGTCGATCTGGCGAGCCAGTTCAGTTTCACCCATATTCAAACGCGGGGTGGATAATAAAACGTAAGACAATAAATTCATTGGGTCCAAGACCGCGGCGGAGTTGATGCTGGTCAAAATTCGATTACCCAATGCGTTCACGGTCGGCACCAGCCAGTCCGGTTTGGCTTCCGATGCCAGACTCTGACCATCCCACTTTGGAGCATGCGCCTGAATGTGATCGCGCAGATCGATCGGAGTGCCGAAACTGGCGTGTACGTGTCCCATTTTGCCACCGCGCAGGCTTTTGAGGGCACGTAACAAACCACCAACCGATTCTTTTTTCTTGGCCTTGCCGCCCAGCTCTTTCAGATAGGACTTGCCCTCCCAAAGTTTTTCGTAACCGACAAAAACCGGCACAAACACCAGGGGTTTTTCAGGGTCTTGCAAAAATGCCCGGGTCGACATGGATAACAGACCCGCCTTGGCCGGTAACATGCGTCCGGTACGACTGCGACCTCCTTCAATAAAGTATTCAGTGGGAGTGTCGTCTTGCTGGATGTTTTTCATGTACTCGCGAAAAACCGTGGAGTACAACTGGTTGCCGGCAAACGTGCGGCGCATGAAGAATGCACCGGCATTGCGTA
>JABDMI010000108.1 GCA_013001575.1 Gammaproteobacteria bacterium | reverse complement strand
TGTCAAAGTACATCAGGCAACAAGGGCAAACATTGCCCGTGGTCTTACTGACCAGTAGCAATGATGTCGGTTTTGAAAAGCTGAACCAGCCCGCGGTATCAGCCATTTTGCACAAACCTCTGAAAAGTCAGGATCTGGTCAAACTGATCGAGTCACTTTGATACTAGAGTAAAAAAAACCAAGCTGTGAAGTGAAGCAAGTGGAGTTTGTCTCAGATCAATATGCAAATACCGGCATTTGGTTATTCTGGACGTCCAAGAATAATTGCATGGATTTGCCACTATGGCTGTTGCCACCATTCAGGCCCGGGAACTCAGCAAGATTTACCAGACGGGTGAAGTTGAAGTTCACGCCTTGCGCGGTGTTGATCTCGACCTGTATGAAAAAGAACTCATTGTATTACTCGGGCAATCGGGTTCAGGCAAATCGACCTTATTGAATACCATTGGCGGGCTGGATGTGCCTTCGATTGGCACCGTCAGTTTTCGTGATGATGTCCTGGAATTTGATAACCCTTCACGACTTACCCAATATCGCCGCGAACACGTCGGGTTTGTATTCCAGTTTTACAATCTGATTCCCAGTCTAACCGCCCGCGAGAATGTGGCACTGGTTACCGAGATTTCAGAACATCCATTGCCACCGATAGATGCCCTGGACCTGGTCGGTTTATCCGAACGGGCCGATCATTTCCCGGCCCAGTTATCCGGTGGCGAACAACAAAGAGTGGCAATTGCCAGAGCGATTGCCAAGCAGCCAGACTTATTGCTGTGTGATGAACCCACCGGGGCACTGGATAGCGAGACCGGAATATTGGTTCTTGAAGCCATCGAGCAGGTCAATCGCGAACTTGGCACCACTACTGCAGTGATCACCCATAACCAGATTATTGGCGACATGGCCGATCGTGTGATCACGCTGGTCGATGGCCGTATTGGCAATATCCACGAAAACCCGCAGCGCATATCTCCCAACAAGATGAAGTGGTGAATAGCAGTGCGCTCCCTGAATAAAAAGATCATTCGCGACTTGTGGCATTTGCGTGGCCAGGTTCTGGCAATAGGATTGGTTATAGCTGCCGGAGTTGCGACCTTGTTGATGTCACTTTCAACTTTGGAAGCTTTGGATAAAACCTGTAACGCCTATTATGAGCGATATCATTTTGCCGACGTGTTTGTGAATCTCAAGCGGGCACCACAAAGTCTGGAACGCAAGATCTCGGCTATTCCGGGCGTACGCAATGTAGAGAACCGCATAGTAAGTTATGTAACGGTTGAAATACCCGAATTCAATGAGCCGGTGATGGCGCAGATCGTATCTGTTCCGGAAACCGGGCAGCCAGTCCTTAATCAACTTTCCATGCGCCAGGGTGGATGGTTGGAGCCCGGGCAAAAAGACCAGGTGATTTTAAATGAACCGTTTGCCGATGCTCATGACCTGCATCCCGGAGACACTTTTGTTGCAATCTTGAATGGCAAACGCCGACGTCTGAGTGTTGCAGGTGTCGCCTTGTCGCCTGAATTTATTTACAGCATCGGTCCCGGCGCTCTGATGCCGGACGACTTGCGTTATGGTGTGATGTGGATGGGCCAAAAGGAACTCTCGGCTGCCTTCGATCTGCAGGATTCATTTAACAGTTTGTCACTGGGAATCATGCATGGTGTGAATCCAAAAGATGTGATCAAAAAACTAGATCTGCTGATCGAACCCTATGGTGGTGTTGGCGCTATACCGCGGGCTGACCAGATATCCAATTGGTTTGTTACCAACGAGATCGAACAACTAAAAACCATGTCGTTAATATTGCCCGCGATATTTTTAGCCGTAGCGGCGTTTTTAACCAACATGGTACTTGCCCGATTACTTGCAAATGAACGCAGTTACATCGGATTAATGAAAGCTTTTGGCTACCGGGATATTGAAGTGACCTGGCATTATGCAAAACTTGTTTTGGGTATATGCGCAGTGGGTATTGCTGTCGGAAGTATTTTGGGGGCATGGTTCGGATTCGTAAATACTGAGATGTATGCCGAGGCTTTCCGCTTTCCGATCCTGATCTATCAGTTAAGTCCTAAAGCGGTTCTAATTGCTTCGCTATTGAGTTGTGCCGCCGCTTTGGCCGGAGCCATGCTGAGTCTGCAGCGGGTTGCCAGTCTTCCTCCAGCACAGGCAATGTTACCCCCGGCGCCACCGGCATACCGCAGTGCGGGATTGCTCAAGACTCGTTTTGGGGAATGGCTGGATCAACCGACTCGCATAATTGCACGCAATATATCGCGCACACCCTTCCGTTCAGCCTTAACGGTAGTGGGGCTTGCCAGTTCCATTGGCTTATTGATCATGACATTGCAATGGACGGATTCCATTAATTACATTGCGGAACGCCAGTTTTACGATGCACAACGTCAGGACATCATGGTCGGGCTGGCCGAGACCAAGGATAAACGAGTATTGCACGAGTTTGCCCATATGCCCGGAGTTTTGGCCGTGGAGCCTATGCATATCGTCAGCGCCGACTTCAGTAATGGCGCCATCACTCACCGTGGCGGTATTCAAGGAATCCCCGGGAATGCACAACTGCAACCGATCTATGACGACGCAAGCCACAGTGTGATCCCGCCTCCGGCTGAAGGCTTGGTGTTGGGTTCATACCTTGCTCAAAAACTGCAAGTTCGTCCAGGCGATTACATTGAAGTCGACGTTTTGGAAGGGCGCCGACCGCATTTGACGATTCCGGTTGTCGCAACTTTTGAAACCAATCTGGCCATGCCTGCCTATATGAATTTGGCCAGCTTGAATAGAATTTTACTTAGTGATTTTTCGATCGAGTATGTAAGTCTGTTGATTGACAAAAGTCAGCAACAAGAACTTTTTAATTTGCTTAGGGAAACGCCTGCGGCCTCAAGTGTGATGCTTAAACAGGCAGCGATCGATGCCTTTTACGATACGCTGGCTGAACACATGATGGTGTTTATTGGCATGTTCACCAGTCTGGCAGTGATTCTCGGATTTGGGGTTGCCTACAACAGCGCACGGATTGCGTTGTCGGAACGAGGGCGTGAACTTGCCACTTTACGCGTGCTCGGCTTTCGACGTACTGAAGTTTCCTACATTTTGTTGGGCGAGCTCAGTGTTCTGATGATACTCGCCTTGCCGGTTGGTGCCGTAATGGGTATCGGTTTGTGTCGGATCATGGCAAACGCCTTTGCCACCGAACTATTCCGTGTACCGATGGTTTTAACTTCAGCCACGTATGCCAAGGCAATGATAATTTGTATTGTTGCTACTATTTTTTCTGCTCTGATCGTGCGTCACCGTGTTGAGCATCTGAACATGATCAAGGTTTTAAAAACGAGGGAATGATAATGTCACAAGCGAACAATTCACAAAAAGACGATGCAACAAATAAAAAAAATGCACGTCAGACTGCTAATTCTGCACAGCGTAAACGATTTGTTTTGTGGCTGATTATTTTATTGGTCGTAGCAAGTGTATTGGCGTTTTTATTGCGGCCTCAGGCACTGGAGGTAGACATGCATGAGATCAGACCTCAGTCCCTGTTGGTCGGAATTGATGAAGAAGGCCAGACCCGAGTGCATGATGTTTACACCTTTTCAGCACCGGTAGCCGGGAAACTTGACCGCATTGAATTGGAGGTTGGTGACAGCATAAAAGCGAATCACACATCTCTTGCTGTCATACATCCACAAAGCCCAACGTTTCTGGACGTACGCAGTGAAAAACAAGCCAAAGCGGCCATAGACACGGCCATATCTGCTCGAAAGTTTGCCCTGGCCGAACTGGCACGGATGCGCTCCGATCTGGATTTTGCCAAAAGTGAATACGAACGAGCCCTGCAATTACGCCAACGCCAGGTCATTCCGGTGCGCCAACTGGATGATGCCGAGCATAATTACAAAGCCGCCCAGGCAGCACTGAATTCAGCCAGAGCGGCTGTACAAATGCGTAGTTATGAACTCAAGCAGGCAGAAGCGATGTTGCTGACACCGGCTGATGCCACCATTCATGGTGAAAACTGTGAATGTGTACCCTTGACCTCTCCCATCAATGGCAAGGTCTTAAAGGTCTATGACCCCAGTTCGCGCAGTGTTGCAACAGGCGAGCCGTTGATCGATATTGGCGATGCGTCCGATCTGGAAATAGTGGTCGACCTCTTGTCTGCCGATGCAGTACAAGTACAGGCTGGTGGGCGAGTGATCATCAACGATTGGGGTGGCGAGGGCAACCTGGAGGGACGGGTAAGACGTGTCGAACCTTTCGGATTCACCAAGGTTTCGGCTCTGGGCATTGAGGAACAACGTGTGAATGTGGTCATTGATATTGTGACTCCAGGCGAACAATGGCAAAGGCTGGGGCATGGCTACCAGGTTGGATTGAGTGTGGTTCTCTGGGAGGCTGATAACGTACTGACTGTTCCTTTAACGGCAACTTTTCGGAAAAAACTCTCACTTGATAAGGACCAAAAAGATGCCTGGGCAGTGTTTGTGGTTGAACAGGGCAAAGTCCGGCATCGCGATATTCAAATCGGACAACGCAGCGGACTTGATGCCGAAGTGGTGAGTGGTCTGGTCGCAGGAGAAAAAGTTGTTCTGCACCCAAGTAACAAGATCATGGATGGAGTGCGGGTCTCGAGTCGGACACGGAATTTCTAGGAAACAGTCAAGGAAACTCTTTTGGCCTTTAATTTTAATAAGTTTAAAAAATCATTCGAACCTGACAATTCGCAAGTCCTGATCAGCTCACCCTGGTCACAGGACATTGATTCTATCTTGTCAAAATTAAAGGTCGATCCAGCGCATGGCCTCAGTCAAAAAGAGATTGCCTCCCGCCAACAACAGTTTGGCCTGAATCAATTGCGTGAGATCAAGGCACGCTCGCTAATTTCAATTTTGATCAATCAATTGAAAAGTATCGTAGTCTTGTTGCTGGTAGCGGCCACTTTTGTATCTTTTTACTTTGGCGAGATTGTCCAGGGTATTGCGGTATGTAGCGTAATTGCCATCAACACGGCAATCGGTTTCCTCACCGAATGGCGGGCAACCCGCTCAATGGAGGCCTTGCGTAATCTGGGTCAAAGAAACACCAAGGTACGGCGAGACGGACATGTTATTCAAATACCTGCACAAGAGTTGGTGCCGGGTGACATTGTGGTCTTTGAGGCAGGGGATATTCTGTCAGCAGATCTCTGTTTACTCGATGCAGCCGAACTACAAGCAGACGAATCTGTTCTGACCGGCGAGTCTGTGCCAGTTACAAAGATGTTAGTCACTCTGGCCAAGGAGACCCATGTTGCCGAGCGTAGCAATATGTTGTTCAAAGGGACTTCTGTTTCGCGTGGGTCCGGCGAAGCTGTAGTGGTTTCAACCGGCTTACATACCGAGTTGGGACGGATTGCCAAACTGGTATCCGAGGCTGAAGCAAAAAGTACACCACTTGAAAAAAAGCTTGCCATGCTTGCTCGGCAACTTGTTTACATCACATTTGTTATTACTTTTTTTATCGCTGTCGCCGGTATCTTGGTCGGTCGCGAAACAGTACTGGCGATCGAGATTGCCATTGCTCTGGCTGTTGCGGCAATTCCCGAGGGCTTGCCAATTGTAGCAACCATTGCACTGGCAACCGGTTTACGCAAACTCGCAAAACGTAATGCTTTGATCAATCGATTATCGGCCGTTGAAACCTTGGGAGCAACCAGTGTCATTATTACCGATAAAACCGGTACTTTGACAGAAAACCAGATGACTCTTACCCGGATTGAGGTGCAGGATCAGAGCGCCATACTCAGTGAAGCCGGATACGAACTCAGCGGGGATCCTCAGGCAGGCGATGGAGACCCAGTCAAGCATATAAAGCTCTTGGATAGGGTGTTGAAAGTCGGGGTGCTTTGCAACAATGCTTCATTATTCAATCAGCCTGACGGCAAGCTTGAAACAGTTGGTGATCCAACCGAAGTGGCACTATTGGTAGCAGGAACAAAACGTGATCTGCAAAGGGATAAATTATTGCAGGATATGCCGGAGATGCGGGAAGAACCATTCAGCTCAGAGACCAAGGCCATGGCAAGCTTTCATCAGGAGCCCGACAGCTCCGGATATTATGTCGCCGTTAAAGGCGCACCAGAAAGCATTTTCAGTATATGCAATACGATCGCGTCACAGACTGGGAGTAAACAATTCACAAGCGAATTAAAAACACAATGGGAAGAAAAAGCCCGGAACATGGCAGTCGAAGGCCTGCGTATTCTCGCATTTGCCCATAAAACTGCAAGCACACTTGAAGAGTCTCCGTATCAGGCACTCACATTTTTGGGATTGGCTGGATTGGTTGATCCACCACGCGCCGGTGTACAAGAGTCGATCACGCAATGCCACAATGCCGGAGTCACCGTGGTCATGGTTACCGGAGACCATCCGGCCACTGCCTATCGCATTGCGAAAAAACTGGGAATAATTCCGAGTGAATCAACACTCTCTGATGCCATTGATCTGCGCGACTATAGCGATGACTTGTCATCCAATACCAGATTGTTACAAACAGCCGTATTTGCACGTTCCACACCGGTACAAAAACAGCAACTCATACAGTTATTCCAGTCTCGTGATCAAGTGGTTGCCATGACCGGTGACGGCATTAATGACGCACCTGCACTGAAAGCAGCGGACATTGGTATTGCGATGGGTCAACGAGGTACCCAGGTTGCCAAGGATGCCTCGGCCATGATCTTGCTGGATGATGCCTTCGCCAGCATCGTTGCGGCAATCAAACAGGGACGGGTGATCTACAACAACATTCAAAAATTTGTGGTGTATTTAATGTCATGTAATTTGAGTGAGATATTGATCATTGGATTAGCCACATTTGCCGGTGGGCCTTTACCATTATTGCCCTTGCAGATCTTGTTTTTAAATCTGGTTACCGATGTTTTTCCTGCCCTGGCACTCGGGGTCAGTAAAGGGTCAGACAATATACTTCAACAAGCCCCGCGTTCATTATCTATTCCCATTCTCGACCGCCGCTTGTGGTGGTTGATATTTACCTACGGTTTTTTGATTTCCGGAAGTGTCTTAGGCTCGATGTATTTGTCTCAGGTTTTGCTTGGTTATGATGAAATGCAAGCCGTGAGTATTTCATTTTTAACTTTGGCATTTGCCCAGCTGTGGCATGTCTTTAACCTGCGGGATAACAATAGACGGTGGTTAAACAACGAGATCGTCAACAATCGCTGGATCTGGATGGCATTGATCCTGTGTTGTGCGTTGATATTACTGGCCGTGTATGTACCGTTGTTTGCGAATGTCCTGCAATTGCACGCACCCGATGCCAGAGGCTGGCTGTTGGTTTTGTTAATGAGTGTCAGTATTGTCTGCACCGGACCGCTGGCAAGAATAATTATGCGTGGCCAGTCGCAGGCAACGGTGTAATAAAGTCCGTTTTTTTTGATCTGAATCAATACCCTTTTTTTGGCAAAGTTTAGTATAAAACAGTCCTGAACATAAACACTATTGAATGTAACGAGAGGTGAAACATGAATTTTCCAGATTTACTGCCCAGTGGTCGGTTTCGAGATTTTTTTAATTTTAATGATGCCAAGTCCTTGTCCAAATTGATGAATTTTGACGAAGCAGACTGGATACCGGCTGCCGAGATCACTGAAGATGACAAGGAATTTTTAGTCAAACTGGAAGTACCAGAGGTCAAAAAGAAAGACATGAAAGTCGAGGTGGTAAATGGCGCATTGTGTATCAGTGGCGAACGCAAGTATGAGAAAAAAGACAAAAAACTGCACCGGGTAGAACGCTACTATGGCAGTTTTGAGCGCAGTTTTTCCTTACCAGATAATGTGGATCCCGCGAGTGTTAAGGCCGAAAGCAAAGACGGTGTCTTATCGATCCATTTGAAAAAAACTGAAGCATCAGCGCCGGCTAAACAAACCATTGCCATTGATTAATTAGAGAAGGGCTTTAAACCGTGCCTGAGCACAGGAGTGTGTGATATGTTGAGTCAATTAATGAAAATGCGAGTGATGACCGCTGCGCTTTTGTGTGCCTGTAGCTTTACTTTACTCGCCTGTGCAAACATGAGTAAAGAAGAGCAGGGCACGATTGCGGGTGCCGTGATTGGTGGTGTGATCGGCGGTGAGTTGGGCGAGGACAATTCGAAAAGCACACGTAACTGGAAAATCCTCGCGGGAGCTGTGATCGGAGGGTATATCGGTGGCCGCATCGGTGAAAATATGGATGAGACCGATCGCTTAAAAGCCGGACACGTTCTGGAAAATAACCGTACGGGCCATGCCACAAGCTGGGTCAATCCGGACAGCAGCTCCAAATACACCATGACCCCGACCAATACCTACGATTCAGCCAGTGGGCCGTGTCGTGAGTACACCATGGATGCCATGATCGGCGGAAAAAGAGATACGGTGTATGGTACAGCCTGTCGGCAATCAGATGGCAGTTGGCAAATTGTCAATTAAAATTGCAAATACCTTGACCCTCACCTCCATCCGGGTGAGGGCATTATGAGGCCAGTAACCATACCGAGTTGTCATATCAAGTTGACAGCAAAATCGTGGTTTGGAACAACAACACTAGCAAACACAGGCTGCCACCGACGAATGGCACCCAGCGCGGGTAACGCGGTCCTTCTCCCTGATCAAAATTCTGGCTAATTTGTTCACGTTTTTTAATTCGCCACAGGGAAAAATTCACTCCGGCAAAGATCAGTAAAATAATTGTGCTGGTCAGTTTGGCTAAAGTGGTGAGAGGGAAATACAAGGCCAGGGCGAGAATGATAGCGCTGATAAAAACAGTCGCCAGTACCGGGGTTCGGGTTGCCGGATGAACTTTTCCAAGCCACCGCGGGGCTTGTTCTGAATTGGCCAAACCGTAGGCCACCCGTGACGCCATTATGATCTGCACCAGGGCGCCGTTCAATCCTGTGAGTAAACTCACGATCCATAAGCCTGTGGTCGCTGTCCAGCCTTGTCCTTTGACCAATTCAACGATTGGAGCCTTGCTGTTCTCCAACTGTGCCGGAGTTACTGCGGAAATAGCAATAATGCTGACCAGAATATAAAAAATACTGGTCACCACAACACTGATGATGATCGCTTTGGGCAGAGTGCTGCGAACATTTTTTACTTCTTCTGCCATGTTGACCATGTCTTCAAAACCGATAAACGCGTAAAAAGCTAAAAAAGCACCCGAAAATATCCCGAGCCAGACTTTGGCATCGGCCGGTGGGATAAAGGCTTGCCAGTTATCGGCAATTTCTCCAATACTGGTATCGGCTACACTGGCGGCGTATATCAAGGCGCTGACTTCTATGATGGTAATAATGGTAACTACAGCGACTGACTGGCCGATTCCCCAGGCCGCAACAGTGGCCATGGCTATTACCAGCAAAATTATTCCGAGGGTATGTGGAATCGCGACATTGACCTGTAAAAACCCAATGGTGGCAACGGTTAATGTTGCTGCGGATACAATGCCGGTCAGGATAACCAGCCAACCCGTCACAGTTGCCAGTGATTTGTTGTTAAATCCCGAGCGAATATACTGGGCTTCACCGGCACTTACCGGATAGCGGGAGGATAACTCGGCAAAAGAAAAACTGCTGAACAAGGCCAATACACCGGAACACAAAAATGCGATCGGTGCATACATCAAGGCTTCGCCGGCAACTTTGCCGAGCAAGGCATAAAAACCGGCACCGATCATGGTGCCGACCCCATACATGACCAGGAAGGGCAAGGTCACTGAGCGTTTCAGCGGTATGGTTTCAGTCTGCATTTCAAGCATCACCGCTTAATAACTGCACCTTTATAAAATTTCAAAAATCTTGATCCACCTAATCAAGCTGCCATTTTTTGTTCGATCCCGGCCACTTGTTGCAGTTTTGGAAAGTTGATCACTTTGACTTCACGGCGATCCAGTTCAATCAGATTTTGTTGCTTGAATTTACTGAACAAACGACTTACGGTTTCCAGTGCCAGTCCCAGATAATTGCCAATCTCGCCACGCGTCATATTGAGACTGATGGATTCAGATCCAGAGTCATTCCCACGTTTATACATATTAAGCAGAAAACTGGCTAATCTTTGATCGGCTGCCCGCTGGTTCAGGGTCAGCATCAATTCGTATTGCTTGGCGATCTCTTCACTGAGAATATTCATCATTTGTGTGTGTAACTCCGGTACTTTGCTTGCCAGGGCATCCAGTTTGTCATAGGGAATAGCACACACTTCGGTTTCTTCCAGAACTTTGGCAAAACTGTTGTGGCGTTTTCTGGCGAGAGCGTCGATTCCGATCAATTCACCGGCTCGATGAAAACCGGTTATTTGTTCTTCTCCGTCCTGGGAAATATTAAAAGTTTTAACACTTCCTTTACGGATCGCATACAAATAGGTCAGGGATTCACCGGCATAGAACAGGGTTTCGGATTTCTGTAGTGCTTTGGGGTGTTCTACAATCTCGTTGAATTTGTAGACCTCGCTGTCAGGCATGGCAGCGGCAATGCAAATTTCCTGTATCGGGCAATTATTGCAATGAATACATGTTTTACTGTTTCTCGAATCTTTCATCATGAATTCCTTGTGGCAAACTCTTAAAAGTTAATGTCCATTATTGATCTTGTGGAATATATGCTATGAGATTTACTGGACCAGCAGTATTGGGACTTGCTGCAGAAATCTTGTGGATTCTACTTAGATGTTTAAACAGTATTGCCTAGTTGAGATTAGCGGGGGGCAAAGGACAGACGTTGATCGACAGATTGACGTATTAGGTAATTTATTGATTTATATGTAATTTTTTATTAAATGACGTGGCTCAGGCATTTTCAATATATTGAGCCTGGTGGTAATTGCTCAAGGCATGAATTATGGCCAGGTTGGAGTTCAAGATCTCGCGATTGACATTCAACATGGAAGAAACTTCCGTGTCAGCAATTTCACGTTTATGCACTGCGGTAAAAATTTCAGCATGAAACTGGTCGTGTTTTAATTTGGTGTGTTGGCTCACTTCCTGCAATTCTTCAGTTAGCACGGGGTCACCGCTGTCAGATTTTAATGTGTATATGGCCGTGTAGAATTCCTGCATCAATTGATTGATCTGACCGAGAAATCGCATGATTGCTTGCTTACTGGAGAGTTCAAAGTCGTTTAGATCGTGCTGTATATCCTTGATATTTTTTGATGCATGCATGGCGTTTCGAATCGCGCTCAAGAGTTCATTCAATTCTTTTGCCTCAGCGGCTTCCAGAGTGTGTGCTTGCAAGTCGGTTGCAAACAACAGGATCTCGCCTTCCAGCAGTTTAGTTGCATGATACAAATGGGTGAAGCTTGTCGTTTCGTCAGTTTCCATGTCCAGCGTGTCGTGTAATGGCAGTAATCCGGGCGGTTTCCGGATCTTTGGAACAAAGCCTTTGCAGTTTTGGGCCAAAACACGTTGAATTAAATGTGAAGTTTCTTTGCGAATTGCGATCAATGCGGCAGTTGTAACGTCGGGTGTGATCTGCCTGATGTAATGTGATATCACAATTTCTTTTTCAACAAAAAGTGTTTCCAGGAATTTGGCCAGTTTGTTGATCATGGGCAAGAACAGAATGATGCCGATCAAATTGAACAATGTATGGAAGGCAACGAGTGAGTACAGCGGGTTTTTAATTCCGATCCATATAATGAATTGCAACAGTGGCATCAATAATATAAACGCAATCAGGTCAGTGACCACATTAAAGATCACATGTGCGGCGGCCACGCGTTTTTTATTCGGAGTGCCATTTGTGGCTCCGATCACGATGGTTGAGGTTGTGCCCAGGTCGGCTCCAATGGCTACTGCTGCTGCTGAGGGCAGGCTTATAATCCCGCCATCCAGTGCGGCAAGGGCAATGATCATGGTGGCTGAGCTGGACTGCACTACCGCAGCGAACACCGCGCCAAACAGCAAAAATTGAATGGCCGAAAAATCCCGAAGTGAATTAATATCAAACAGGGTTTTTAGATCACTCACGCTGTCTTTCATAAATTCAAGACCGAGCAAGAGTAATCCGATCGATGCCAGAACCATACCAACTTGTTGCTTGCGGCCTTTGCTCAATACCACAAAAAAACTGCCTAAGGCGATTAGTGGCAGTGATAAGGCGTCCAGATCCAATTTGAATCCTATGGTCGCAACAATCCAGCCAGTCATAGTGGTGCCCAGGTTGGAGCCGAAGATCACACCCAGGGCATTGTTTAACGACATTAGACCTGCGCCGGTAAAGGCGAGAACCAACAGGCCAACCAGTGAGCTGCTCTGCAACATGGCAGTAGTAAGGCCACCACTAAGCACCGACTGTACGGGTTTATCCGTATGCCGGATCAAAAAATTATTGAAGGATTTACTGCCCAGTGTACTCAGGGCATTTTCAATCAGATGCATGGCGAACAGGAATAACCCCAGGCCACCAATAAACTGCCAGATATTAATATTCGACAGCATCAATTCAGCTATCTAGCCTTGGCGGGTCGGGGGCGTATGCTCGATGTCGATTGCGGCATCCAGTAAAAGCAAGGCTTTATGGATCTCATCCAGATGCGTGTCATCACCACTTGGCATGCCTTCGTCGGCGGCGGCTTCTTTTTCCCGGGCATCGTATTCCCATTCACGCAAGATCTGGATCTTTTGTTCGCGGCTTAAGGCATCCACTGCAAGCACATCCAGGGGATGAGTGAATTCGAGATTTCTTTCTAACAATTCGTTATATAGCTTCATGTCAGGACTCCTTGTTTTATTACTTTATGCAGAAGTAATCGATCCTTAATCAGCTTATTTTTTCTACCCTGTAATTATATCATGCGCATTCCAGCCTTCTTGACCGATTAGCGGCACAAAACGTACGTCTGTCAGGTTTTCACGGGAAAATTCGTTTTCGCTATCACGTGTAATACGCACCAGTTCTTGAACTTGTTTATTAAGTCCGATGGGAATAACCAGACGGCCGCCTATAGTTAACTGTTGTTCCAGTGTACGAGGCACTATGGGGCTGGCCGCAGAGACCAGGATAGCATCAAAAGGGGCCTGTGATTCCATGCCTAAACTGCCGTCCCCGTGTTTCACAATGCAATTCGAGCAACCGGCAGCGGACAAATTTTTGTTAGCCAGTTTGACAAGTTCTTCGATACGTTCAATAGCATACACTTGTGCAACGATCTCATTGAGCAGGGCCACGGCATATCCCGACCCCGCGCCAACTTCAAGCACCCTGTCCTGTGGCGAGAGCATTAATGCTTGCAACATATAAGCCACAATATACGGCTGTGAAATCGTTTGCCCGGCAGCAAGCTGTACGGGTGTGTCATCATAGGCGCAATGCTCGTAAACTTTTGGCACGAACAGTTCTCGCGGAACTTTGCGAAATGCTTTTAAAACCAATGGGTCTTTGATCCCGCGAGCTTCAAGTTGGGTTTTAACCATGTTTTGCAATTCATTGTGAGTCGCCATTTTTCGCATCCAGATTCAGGTGTTCAAATTGTGTAAGTAGCGGCAAAACGCTTGCGCAAGTTCAAGGCCAGACGAATATGCCACAGGCCTTGCACGCACAATGAGATTCCCAGCAATATTCCAAGTAGCCAGGCCGAAACTTGATTCATATTCATGAATATCAGAGTGCATAGAACAAGGTCAATCACGCCGCTGACAAATATCCAGTTCCAGGTCTTGTCGGGTCGCACAATTCCGGCCATGCCAATTTTGCCAATTCCGCTGATCAGCAAAAAGAGTGCAATGATCAGTGTGATGGAGACAGCCCCGATCTTGGGATTAAAGATCAGTAGTACGCCACATAATATGAATATTGCAGAGCTTAACCACGGCCAAAAGTCATGTGAGAATGATCTTGACCACAAGGCGTAGGCTGCGGTGCTAATGCCAATGATAAAAAGCAAAACACCAAAAATTGTGTTGAGTGCATAAGTGACAAATTGCGGAATGGCAATAGCCACCAGTCCCGAGACCACAAATGCAATACCCAGATTAAGTAGCCATCGCCATGGTGGCGATGCAATGCCCGAGTCAACTAAATGCTCGGAAGCAAGCGCTTTATCCAGAATGATGAAATGTGAAAATCGGGATCGCATAATTATATTCCGATAATTGCTGCTAATAATTTACTCTTCGCTAGAATTTAGCGCGGTGTGACGGCGACTGGCAAATTTCTTTTTTCTTTTGGCCAATTGTTTTTCCATGGCTTTAAAAGAATCACGAATGGCAATATTGATGTCAGCGTGATTAAAGCGGTCACCCGGATTGCCGCTAACCGCATAATCTCCACCGGGCACACGCACTTCAAGGTGCACTTGATAACTTTGGTCCTTGCGTTTGTGGGGTTTTTCCAGATAGACATGACAACTGGTAATGTCATGGTAAGCTTTTTCCAGTTTTTTTACTCTTTCTTGAATCATTTTTTCAACGGCCTCGGACCTGTCAATGTTGCTAAAAGTTACTTCTATCGGTACTTGCATTAGTGCTCCATTTTCTAAGGTGAAACAAGTTATCTCTATACTATGCCTATACCTTTCGGACATATTGATCTGGGTCAATGAGTGGCACCGGTTATGCATTACGATAAATCGAAATATCTACAGTTACAGGAGGTCGATATGTCAGGCAAAGCAGATTCCAGACTTTTTCCCAAGCAAAAACGACGTGATCAGCTGCTTGAGGAAATGGTGCACGATCCCTATTTGTCCAGGGCCAAATTAAAGTCTCCAACAGTATGTAAACGCTGTGATGCTGTTTATATCAATGGACGCTGGACCTGGGGCATGACATCGAATGATGCTGCACGGATCCTTTGCCCTGCGTGTCAGCGTACACAGGACAAGGTTCCAGCCGGATTTTTGACAATCCAAAATGATTATTTTGCCAAGCGAAAAAACGAAATAATGAGCTTGATTCGGCATACCGAGGAACATGAGAAGCAAGCCCACCCGATGAAACGCATAATGCATATTGATGATACGAGTGACACTATGCAGATCACCTTCACCGATCCTGGACTGGCGAGAAATATTGGCGATGCCCTGGAAAGTGCCTACGGTGGCAAGTTAGATTACCAATACACAACAGGCGAGTTTATGCTGCGCGTGACACTGGAAAAATAAAGGTGTCGGGCAAGATTATAGAAATCAATTATGCGACGGGTCATGTTGATCCAAATTTTGTAGCGGTGACATTTTGTCGTTCGTTTTGCTCATACTCGGACTGTTAGGACTCTGGATCGGCACCGAATCGAGTGTGCACGGGGCTTTGGCAATCGCTCAACGCTTAGGGATTTCCGAATTCATTGTAGGTGTGACCATTCTCTCGATCGGGAGTGATTTTCCCGAATTTGCAATTGCCGTGGATGGAGCTCTGAATGCAGAAAATACGGCAGAGGTTTCCAATGTCATCATTGGCAGTGCCTTGGGCAGCGCGTTATGCCAAATCAGTTTTGTTCTCGGGGTCGCCGGTCTGTTCAGTTATTTGACCTTGCCTCGCAGGATCACCATACAGCATGGGAGTATTTTGCTGGGCGCCATTATTTTTCTGGCATTATTCGCCTGCGATGGGCACATTTCCCGAACCGAGGGAATAGCGCTGATAATAGTATATGTTGTGTATCTGGTTTTTTTATTCAGCGAGCGCAAAAACTATTCTGCAATCTCGACAGAACAAGTCAAAAACAGTATGCCAAAGTCTTTGGCGTTCCTTGTTGTCGGGCTGGTGTGTTTGTTTGCCAGCGCTAAACTTACCATCGCATCAGTTTTGCAAGTGGCCAATCTACTTGGGGTGGAAAGTTCAATCATTGCAGTCATCGTAGTGGGTCTGGGTACCAGTTTGCCGGAATTCTCTATTTCGCTAGGTGCCGTATTGAAAGGCAAAAGCCGATTGTCTGTCGGCAATCTTATCGGGAGTAATATTTTTGATACCTTGGTTCCTGTCGGAGTAGCTGCGAGTATTCGCGAACTTGATTTTGAGACATCATTTTTAGTGCGTGAATTGCCAATTCTTTTTATGCTGTCGTTACTTGTATTATTCTTTTTTGTGAGAGAAAAGGGTATTCAGAAAAAAGAGGCTGTAGTGATCGTGACGCTTTATGTGACTTATATTTCCTATAACATTATTATTCTTTAGGCTAACACTGAGATATCACTAGTCGTTCTGATACGGATCTGCGCACAAGGCATTATTTTCACTGATTTAGCCTCCCGCCTGCCCGTAGGAGCGGGCCTTTTTCAACCACTTGTCACGTTTTTTATCGCTTTTATTCTCGATCATCCCAATCATGCTGAATTCCACCGGCTTGATGCCACTGAACGCGAGAATATTATGTTCCAGGTTTTTCATGCCATGCGCACCAAAATACCGTTTATACATGATCGCGGGCATACCCATGGTCACGTAGATGTGAGCGGATTTACCCTTAAGCAGCTTTTTCGGCATTTTTTCAGGATCCGAGATATCAAAGCCAAAGTTTGGTCGAAACACTTGTTCCAGAAATCCCTTGAACGAGGCAGGCATGGTGCCTAGCCACAGAGGGAAGAAGATCGCTATATGCTCAGCTTGCCGAATCAGGCTTTGTGCATTGCTGATGTCTTCTGGTGGCGATGTGTTCTCAAATTCATCCTGTGAATGGATCAAGGGAAAATTGAGTTTTGCTACCTCAATGGTCTTTAGCTGATGGCCCGAATCTCGCGCTCCTTGACTGAAGGCATCGGCCAGGGCATGACAGTAATGTCTGGCAAACGGGTCCGGATGCCCCTGGATCACAAGAATATTTTTCATGCGTCATCTCCTTAAACTGTTTCCAATCCCTGGATGTGATCGTGACACAAGGGCTGTATCAGGGCGAATGTTTTATTTGGTCAATTTACTTGCTTCAATACCCGCTCGAATATCTTTATAGGCATTTTTTAGCTCGGCACCAAGTGCTTTGAAACCTTCACCAATATCACCACCGGCTTTTCCGACCGATTTGGCAATAATCGTATTTTTGTCTTTTAAGGTTTGCCATTTGTCCTCGGCCACTTCCCATTTATCACCGATCTCGGCTTTTGCCAAATGCGCTTTCACTTTGAGTTCATCGCGCTCCTGCTTGAGTTTGTCAAACAATTCCTTTAATTCAGCATTAAATTCATGGTACTTGTCGTTTGCTTTATCGCTCATGGATTCGTTCATGTTTCTATCCTCTTTCCAGAGTAATGTTGAGTAAGTTACAGAGCCAGTCTACAAAAACAGTGACTGGGTATATTGATCTAAGTCAATGCTAATAGCCTATTTTTGGGTAAATTGTAAGTAACAAGAAAAACAGCACTGGAGAAGCATATGCACGATTTTATGTACTATTTTGCCAGCACATCGAAGTCTTTCGAGCAGGCTTTAAAAGACCTCACAAAAAACGTCAAGGCGCACGGGTACAGCATATTGCATGTGCATGATTTTGCTGAAATTTTCAAAACAAAACGGGTGGTTTTTGATGCCAAAGACCCTGGATTTCAGGAACTGTGTCAGGTGTTTGAGGTGTGTAATGCCAGTCAGGCTCGTCGGGTGATGGAAAATGACATGCGACTGAATATGGCACTGCCTTGTCGTATTTCGGTGTACACAGAAAACCGCAAGGTTAAGGTTGGCATGCTTTCGCCCCAAAAACTCATCAACCAACTCAGTGATAATGCGGTTGTAAAAGAGATCGCGCGCGAAGTGGACGCCACTTTGCGTCAGGTTATTGACGAGACGGTGCGTTAACTTGTTCAACTGAGTGCGAGTTCACCATGCAAATTACATTTTTGGGAGCAGCCGAAGAAGTCACCGGTTCTTGTTATCTGATCCAGACTTCAGAGGCCACGGTTTTACTGGAGTGCGGGCAAAAACAGGGTAGCCGTGATGAAGAAGAACACAATAAAGACGCGTTTCCATTCGATATACAGCAACTGGATGCCGTAGTTATAAGTCACGCCCATATCGACCATTCGGGTCGCTTGCCTTTATTAGTTAAGCAAGGCTATGCCAAGCCAATCTATACCCACCAGGCAACCCGGGCCTTACTCGAGATCATGCTTCTGGATTCCGGCTATATTCATGAAAAAGATGCGGAATGGGAAAACAAACAACGTCAACGAAAGCTTGAGAACCAGCAGTCAGAATATAAAAAAAATAACCAGCATGTCAGCGCATCCGATCTGGAAGTCGTTGAACCTCTGTACACCAAAGGAGATGCCGAAAATACAATTCCTTTAATTCAAGGAATGAATTACTCGGAGCGAATTGAAGTTGCTAAAAACCTGTTTGTGCAGTTTAACGATGCCGGTCATATTCTCGGGTCTGCGATTGTAGAGATCTGGGACGAAAGCCAAGAACCCGTACGAAAACTGGTGTTTAGTGGCGACCTGGGTTTCAGTGATGCACCCATAATGCAAAACCCGACTTCTATTGCAAAAGCCGACCTGGTCATGCTGGAAAGTACCTATGGGGACCGTCCACACAAGTGTTGCGAAGATACGTTGCAAGAACTTGGACGAATATTCAAACAGGCGCACTCTGAAAGAGGTAATGTTCTGATTCCATCATTTGCCGTCGGTCGCTCACAAGATCTGCTTTTCTTGATGTCGAAATACTTTAAGGAATGGGGATTGGGTCACTGGAACATATTTCTCGACAGTCCGATGGCCATTCGCGCTACACAAGTTTATGCCCGATTTCAGAATTTGTACGACGCCAGACTATTTAATCCGTCAAGTCTGGAACCGGTATTGCCGAATTTAACCATGAGCATGAGCACTGAAGAATCCATGCAGATCAACGCTATCAAGTCGGGCGCAATTGTGATCGCAGGTAGCGGTATGTGCAGTGGTGGGCGAATTCATCATCATTTGAAATACAACATTGCCAAAGCAAATACGCATGTGATCTTTGTGGGCTATCAGGCGATCGGAACCTTGGGCAGAATGATTGTGGATGGGGCAGAAAAGATCAAACTCTGGGGTGAATGGCATCCGGTGCAGGCCAACATACATACGGTCGGTGGTTTATCAGCACATGCCGATCAGGACGGATTGATCGACTGGTATTCCGGTTTTGATCATAAACCCCCGGTTTATCTGGTGCATGGTGAGTCGCGAGCACAACAAGCCTTACAACAGAAATTGCAGGATGTTATGGCAATCGAAGCTCAAATTGCCAAGTATGGCGACACGGTCAGAGTTTGAGATCAGGTATCGATAATGCAAATAGCCATGTTTTCGGTTAAAGCGTATGACAGTCAATTCTTTGAACAGGAAAATGCCTCACATCAGCACACACTGAACTATTTCAATGCCCGCCTGGACCTGAAGACTGCACATCTGGCTAAAAATTGTGACGCGGTGTGTGCGTTTGTGAATGACGTATTGGACAGGCCGGTTTTACAGGTTTTGAAAGACCATGGTATCGGTATCATCGCCTTGCGCTGTGCCGGGTTCAACAATCTGGATCTACAAGCGGCGCGTGATCTGGAAATGCTAGTAGTCAGGGTGCCCGAATATTCGCCCTGGGCGGTGGCCGAGCACGCGCTCAGTTTGATTCAGACACTCAATCGAAAAACCCATCGAGCTTTTAACCGGGTACGAGAAGGAAATTTTTCGCTGGATGGCTTGCTGGGCTTTGATCTGCATGGCAAAACCATTGGTATCATCGGGACTGGCAAGATCGGTTCTATTTTTGCCCGCATCATGCACGGTTTTGGCACACAGGTTATTGCATGTGACCCGGTCCAGCACCCGGATTGCCTGAAGCTGGGTGTCAACTACCTTGAGCTGGATAAAGTGTTGCAACACTCGGACATTATCAGTATGCATTGCCCGCTTAATTCCGAGACCCGTCACCTTGTTGATGCAAACGCGATCGCTAAAATGAAAACCGGAGTGATGCTGATCAATACAGGTCGGGGAGCTTTGGTGGACAGCAAGGCTTTAATCGGTGGTTTGAAATCACAAAAGATAGGTTTTCTGGGTCTGGATGTCTACGAAGAAGAGGCAGAGCTGTTTTTCGAAGACTTGAGTGATCAAGTGATCCAGGACGACGTGTTTATGCGATTAATGACTTTCCCTAATGTTTTGATTACCGGGCACCAGGGGTTTTTTACTGACACCGCTATGCAAAATATTGCTAAAACCACTCTGGATAATCTTGATTTTATTGAGGCAAACGGTCATTGTCGCGATCTTGACGGACAAATTTAAACTGGAAAGGACAATGCCAGGAAGTACACAATTTCAACGAAAACTGCTGGCCTCTGTGATCCTGGTCACATTGATCCTGCTATTTCTTAGCTCCGATGAATTATTTTCCCGGCTGGAAAATCTCTTGGTGGTGAGCGAATCATGGATCACTAAAAACCCTGTGTTTGGCATGTTCTTGTTTGTTTTATTGTCGGCTTTGTCTGCCATGTTGGCGTTTTTTTCCAGTGCTATTTTGGTGCCAATCGGAGTGCATACCTGGGGCTGGGGGGTGTGTTTTATCTTGCTCTGGGCAGGTTGGTGGCTGGGAGGTCTTTTCGCCTATTGCGTGGGTTATTTTGCCGGGAACAGGGTTGTCGATTTTATCGTCGGGGAAGCACGCTTGGAGAAATTTAAATCCCGGATCACAGGCAAAGCCAGATTCTGGCATATCGTATTATTCCAGGCGAGCGTGCCTTCCGAAGTGCCCGGGTATGTGTTGGGAACCTTACGTTTTCGTATCGATTATTATCTGGCGGCACTGGCGCTTACCGAGCTACCCTATGCACTCGGTACGGTATTATTAGGAGAAAGTTTTTTACAAAGAAATTTAAGCACGACGGTGGGAATTATCGCAGCGGCTTTATTGGTAGCGGTAATTGGCTACCATATTTTTAAGCAAAAATTTACGCACGACCAAAGCCTTTCACAACCGGGCAATTCACAGACTGACAATTCACAGTCGAGCGGGGTGCAATAAAATATTTCTTTTACAAAGAATTTACAGCTGTTTATTTTTCTTGATCAAACAGTCGCACACATAACACATCGCAAGGGGCATCGTGCAATACGGCTCGGGTAGTTGACCCTAACAGTGCTTTTAAGCCTTTTTCTCCGTGTGACCCCATCAGGATCAGATCACAAAGATTCTCTGTAGCATAATTTTTTACCACAATGGAGGGTTTGCCAACTTCGATATCCCAATCGACATCGTGTAATTTGTGATATTCGATCATTTCCTTAACATGTTCTTTTTTGGCGTCCATGATATTGTTTTGCACTTCTTCATAATCGATCATATCGGGCACATAGGCTGAAATGCCACCGTAAGTAAAACTCACCGGAGGGACTGCGTGTACCAGGGAAATTTTTGTAGACTTGGTCGAAATACTTCTTGCCCTTTCGATCAGGCGCAGCGTTTCCAGGGTCAGGTCGGAAGCGATCAGAATATTGACGTAATGCGACATGGGGTACTCCTTAAATATAAATCATTATTTTTGTACTTCAAGGTTATCTATTTTTACACCATGAAGTATTGATCCAGATCAAAAGATACGCACACTGACTGATTGGCAATAGCTGGTAAATATATTGATCCAAATCAATATTACCGAGACTGATGTTTTTTAGAATGCTTGGAAAATTTTACCTATAAGACAAATCAACAATCGGGAATTCACATGCAAGAGAATATTTTGCACGATAAATCACCACAAAATTTACATAAAAATACTGTTCCCAATGAATTCTATAATGACAAAGTTGTTATGCAATTTGCTGTCGCAACCACTGTATGGGGCATTGTTGGCATGCTGGTCGGTGTACTGATCGCGGCGCAGCTCTGGATTCCGGCTCTAAATTTCGATACAGCTTGGCTCAGTTATGGCCGTTTACGACCACTACATACGAATGCGGTGATTTTTGCGTTTGGCGGGTCGGCCTTATTCGCTACCGCCTATTACGTGGTGCAACGGACATCGCACGTGCGCTTGTTCTCAGACAAGCTTGCGGCATTCACCTTCTGGGGCTGGCAATTGATCATCGTTCTCGCGGCTATCACACTGCCCTTAGGCATGACCCAAGGCAAAGAATACGCAGAATTGGAATGGCCGATCGATATTCTTATTGCCGTGGTCTGGGTTTCTTTTGCCGTGGTGTTTTTTGGAACCCTGGCCAAGCGCCGGGTTAAGCACATTTATGTGGCCAACTGGTTCTATGGGGCATTTATCATTACTGTGGCCTTGTTGCACATAGTCAATAATCTCTCGATGCCGGTTACCTTGGGTAAATCGTATTCGTTTTATAGTGGCGCCGTCGATGCCCTGGTGCAATGGTGGTATGGGCACAATGCAGTAGGCTTTTTCCTGACCGCCGGATTTCTTGGCATGATGTATTACTTTGTTCCTAAGCAAGCGGGAAGACCGATCTACTCCTATCGCTTGTCGATTGTGCATTTTTGGGCGCTGATCTCGATCTACATGTGGGCAGGCCCGCATCATTTGCATTACACCGCCTTACCCGACTGGTTACAGTCTTTGGGCATGGTGTTTTCACTCATCCTGCTTGCGCCCAGTTGGGGCGGTATGATCAACGGCATCATGACACTCTCGGGAGCCTGGCATAAATTACGTACCGACCCGATCATCAAATTCATGGTTGTGGCCTTGTCTTTCTATGGAATGTCGACCTTTGAAGGTCCTATGATGTCGATCAAAACGGTAAATGCCTTGTCGCATTACACCGACTGGACCATTGGCCATGTGCATTCCGGTGCACTGGGCTGGGTGGCCATGATGACCATTGGGTCAATGTATTGTCTGATCCCTCGATTGGTTGGCAAAAAAGAAATGTTCTCGGTGAAATGGATCGATCTGCATTTCTGGGTCTCGACTATCGGAGTAGTGATCTATATTGCCTCGATGTGGATTGCTGGCGTTATGCAAGGCTTGATGTGGCGAGCGGTGAATAACGACGGCACTCTGACATACACTTTTATTGAAAGCATTATTGCCACCAAGCCCTACTACGCCATGCGTTTATTTGGTGGATTGTTGTTTTTTGCCGGCATGCTGTTGATGGCTGTCAATGTGTATAAAACTGTGCGTAAAGCACCAGCCGTACGGGCCCTGGTGCCAGCACCTATCCCGTCAATGAGCATTTAACCCGAGAGAAGCAATGCAACACGAAACTATAGAAAAAAAACTGAATTTACTCATTGTTTTTATTGCTTTGACGGTCAGCGTTGCTGGGCTGGTCGAAATATTGCCCCTAATATTTCAGAATCAGGTCCGCGTACCGGCTGAAGGCGTTGAGCCATATCCTCCGCTGGAACTGGCTGGTCGCGATGTCTACGTCAGAGAAGGCTGTTATAACTGTCATTCGCAAATGGTGCGGCCATTGCGGAGTGAGCAAAAGCGTTATGGTCCGTATTCAACAGCGGGAGAATCGGTGTATGACCGTCCGTTTCAATGGGGCTCAAAACGCACCGGTCCGGATCTAGCCCGGGTTGGCGGTCGCTACAGTAATGACTGGCACCGGGTGCATTTGGAAAATCCGCGCAATCTTGTTCCCGAGTCGAACATGCCTTCTTACCCCTGGTTGAATGACGCATTGATCGATGCCGAGTTAGTACAAAAGAAAATGTCGCGCTTGCAACTCTTGGGTGATCCGTACAGCGATGAACAAATTGCCCAAGCGCCTGAGCAGTTAATGAATAAAACCGAAATGGATGCTTTGATCGCGTATTTACAAGGTCTGGGCACGGCGCGTACCGGACGTAAACGCTCAAATTGATTAATGATTGAACGGAGAATCTAAATGCAAAACTGGTTATCAAGTGCAATTATTCTGGTTTGTTTATTCGCTGCATTTATTGCTCTGGTAATTTGGGCTTGGAGCAGTAAACGTCGTCCAGATTTTCAAGCAGCCAGTGAAATGCCGCTGCAAGACGATATTGTGCCAGACCTACAAGAGTCTGCAGGAGAGTATCTAGAACCCGAAAAAAATCTGTCTGAGCAGGTAAAGGTAAACAAGTTATGAGCGATCTTCTTTCTAGTCCGTGGCATTGGTTTATATTGATCGTTTCCCTGGTAAATATTTTTGCCTGTTGGTGGTTGTTAAACTGGTCTGCGAAAACCAAGGTGCACAGTGATGACGGTACAACCGGCCATGTATGGGATGAGGATCTACAGGAATTAAACAATCCATTACCCCGGTGGTGGCTGATTTTGTTCCACCTCACGATCGGTTTTGCCTTATTGTATTTATTTCTCTACCCGGGTCTTGGAAATTACAAAGGCTCGCTTAACTGGACCCAGGAATCACAACTGGAAGAGGCCATGCAGGCTTCTTCAGTACGCTCAACCGAGTTACAAGAATTTTGGAAAAGCATGGACATAGAGACCCTGGCCACAAATGCCACGGCCATGCAGACGGGTGAACGACTCTATTCTCACTATTGCGCGATGTGTCATGGTGCAGACGCCAGAGGAGCAACCGGTTATCCGAACCTGACCGACAAGGTCTGGTTGTGGGGTAAAGACCTGAAGTCTATTGAGCATACCATTCGTGAAGGGCGTCAGGCGGCAATGCCTGCCTGGGATTCTCAATTAAATGAACAAGAGCTCAACTCATTGGCAATCTATGTGCAAAGTTTAAGTAATCGTGCGCCCGAGTCGGAGATCACTGCACAAGGTGAAATCCAGTACAAAAAATATTGTATCGCTTGTCATGGGGTTGAAGGCAAAGGTATGCAAGCACTTGGTTCGCCAGATCTGACCAATGACATCTGGTTGTATGGCGGTGATCTGGATGCGATCTCCCACTCGATAAAGTATGGTCGCAACGGCGTTATGCCGCCTCAGCAAGGATTAATGAATGAGTACGAGATCAAATTACTGACAGCTTACATACGTAGCATGCAACTGGAACAAGAGTAATATGACAGACACAGATCTCTCAATATCAGTGATCCGTCGTTTTGTGGTCTTGTGGTCAGCATTTCTGGCTGCCTGTTTCGGGTTTGTGCTGATGTTTGCCTTTATTGATCCCGAGCTGCTTGGGCAAGTGCTAAGCTTTCCGATGAGCTGGAGTAGTCTAACCGGATACGCAGTTGGTTTCTTTTTTCTGTTCATTATTGCTCTGTTGTCATCCGTATTCACGTTGCTGTTATTAAAGAATGCATCCAGCACGAAAGAGTGAATAAAAATGACAGCGAAAAAGTCTGGACACGAGGTATCAATACCGCTTGATCAAGTCGGGGTGAATTTATACCAAAGTGAAGCCAAGGTGTATCCTCGCAGTGTGCAAGGTAATTTCGCTCGTTTGCGCTGGCTTGCAGTATGGATTTTATTAGGTTTGTTTTACCTTTTGCCCTGGCTAAAGATCAAGGGCGAACAAGCGGTATTGTTTGATCTACCTGCACGAAAATTCACTATTTTTGGTATGCATTTATGGCCACAGGACTTTTACCTATTGGCCCTGTTGTTAATTATCTGTGCGCTAGGACTGTTTTTTGTCACGGCACTGGCAGGCCGTATTTGGTGTGGATACGCATGCCCGCAGACTGTCTGGACCGAATTATTCATGTTGGTCGAACGCTGGATCGAAGGTGATCGTGCCAAGCGCATGAAACTGGATGCGGCGCCCTGGACGGCGAATAAGATCGCGCGTAAAACTGGTAAGCAGTCTGCCTGGATTGTAATGGGGCTGTTTACCGGCTTCACGTTTGTGGCCTATTTCACCCCCCTGGAAAAACTCTGGCAAAACCTGTTAAATTTGTCATTGGGGCCTTGGGAAACCTTCTGGATTTTGTTTTACGGCTTTGCAACCTACGGAAATGCCGGATTTCTGCGTGAACAAGTGTGTAAATACATGTGTCCATATGCACGTTTTCAAAGTGCTATGTTCGATCAGGATTCATTGATCGTTGCCTATGATGAAAAACGTGGTGAGCCAAGGGGGTCGAGAAAACGCGGAAGCGATTATCAAGCCAATGGTCTAGGTGCGTGTATTGATTGCACGATGTGTGTGCAAGTGTGTCCGACCGGTATCGATATTCGTGATGGTTTGCAATACGAATGCATCGCCTGTGCGGCTTGCGTGGATGTATGCGATAGCGTGATGGATAAAATGGGTTACGAGCGGGGCTTGATCCGATATACCAGTGAAAATGCACTGGCCGGGAAAAAGTCCAGGATATTCAGGCTACGCACCATTATTTATGGCTTGCTCCTGGGTGCGATATGTACGGCCTGGGTGTTTCTGCTGATCAACCGGCAAGACTTGAACGTGGACCTAGAAAGGGATCGCAATAGCCTGTACCAGGTGCTGGATGATCGCCAGATCGAAAACGTTTATACCTTGCGCCTGGTTAATAAAAGCATGCAAGCAAGGAATATAATCATCAATATCGAGCCGATGGAATATTTCAGTATGAGTCAGTCCAAATTGTACTTGCAGCCCGAAGCTATTTCTCAGGTACCACTTCGGATCAAGGCAAATCAGGACGAATTAACTTCATCAATTCAAACTATTAAATTGATTTTACGAGATGCAGAAACTGGCAATAAGTTACATACGATTGAGAATAAATTTATTTCGCCCGGTAAGTAATTATGCACGATGAATCAATGAATAAATCCCACTTAAACAAGTCCAGGCTGGTTCAAGTGCTGGTTGTTTTATTGTTGCTGTTGCTGTCGATCAGCATTCCAGCGGTGCTTATTACTATTTCAAATCAGTCTGGCGACGAAATTGTGATACTGGATGAAGAACCATTGAATAAGAAACAAGGCTTGCCCGATAAACAAGAAACGGATGACGAGGGCTAATTGTGCAGGTCCAGTCACACCTTCAGGATCATTGCTTTCATTGTGGAGAAATTTTGCCCGAGCAGGATGTCTTATATTTAAGCATGGATTCAGAGCGTCGGGCTATGTGTTGTGCAGGCTGTAAAAGCGTTGCAGAATTTATTGTAAATGCCGGCTTGTCTGACTATTACAAACATCGTAAGGAATTGCCAGACAAAATCGATTCTGCCTCATTAATGCAATCAACTGACTGGCAAGCCTTTGACCGGGCAAATTTTGATTCTCGTATAGGCCCGGATGTTCATGAAGTAATTCTGGATATTGAAGGCTTGCATTGTGTTAGTTGCAGTTGGTTGGTAAAAAATAAACTGGAAAATCAATGTGAGATAAAAGTAATATCGCTTGATCACCAAACGGGTATCGCGGTGATCCAATGGGATAAAAACAAAACGCCTTTGAGTTCGATCTTACACAGTATCAATTCGCTGGGATATTTGCCGCATGTCCTGGACCAGGAAAATGGTGAGCTGCAACAAGAATTAAGTGATCAAAATTCGGAGAACAGCCTGAAAAGACTGGTTGTTGCCGGTCTTGGTATGATGCAGGTCATGATGTTTGCAGTTGCTCTATATACTGGCAATGAACAGAATATGGAAAATGTCTACAGAAGGTTTTTGATCTGGGTCAGCATGTTGGTTTCCTTTCCGGTCCTGTTCTATTCGGGGATGCCGTTTTTACGCCATGCCTGGCAAAGTATACGTTTGCATCGCATGCATATGGACATACCCATTGCCATCGCCATGCTGTCGGCCTTTAGTCTGAGTGTTGTTAACAGTTTTTCGGGAACCGGCGAGGTGTATTTTGACTCGGTTGTGATGTTTGTATTCTTTCTCAGTGTAAGCCGTTATATTCAAGAACAGGTAAGCAGAAAAATGCTCAACAGCCGTCAGGCACTGGCTCGCATGTTGCCGGTATTTGTTGAGATAGAGGAAAATGGCCAGTTACTCAAAAAACCGCTTACCGAAATAAAGCTTGGTGAGAAAATTGCCATCCCGATCGGTGCAGTGATACCCGCGGACGGGGTTATAAATTCAGGTAGAACAGAGATTGATGCGTCCAGTTTAAGTGGCGAATCCAGACCGCTTGTGTGTAAACAGGGCGATGCCGTGTTTGCCGGCATGCGTAACCTCGGTCAACCGATCTCAATAACCACAACAGCAATTACCAAGCACTCGGCACTCAGCGTATTGAGTCAACGTCTGAAACGCGCGAAATTTACATCAGAACAAAACCAGTTATCGCTCACGCGGTATGTGACGGCTTTTATTGCATTTACTTTGCTACTCGCGACATGCGTTTTTATTTACTGGAATTTACACAGAGACTGGCAATACGGCTTCGAGATTGCTTTAGCAGTCTTGGTGGTCAGTTGTCCTTGTGCCTTGTCTATCGCATTGCCCAGTGGCGTTGCCAGTCTGACCCGTTATTTACACAAACAGGG
>JABDMI010000107.1 GCA_013001575.1 Gammaproteobacteria bacterium | reverse complement strand
TGTCAGAAGCGGAGGCTTGTGCAGCCGGAATGGGAGCAACAAAAGCGGGTGCTTTAATTGCCCAGAACAAAGTTGCTAATTGCCAGGCAATGAAACACACCAGAGCCACGGAAAGCAGTATGGGAATGTAACTCATAGTCCACTTTCGTTTGTTTGGTTCGGTCGTCCAAGTTTGGAACAAATCAGCCAGCATGGCAGTCACGCATCCAGATCTTCATAATTTGTTATAGCTTTTGTAAATTTATGTGACCAGTATATAGGATGAAAGTGCCATATGAATAGACTTAAACACTTAAAATTCAAGTAGAATCTAGCCATATTTTGCTGCTTTACCAAGAAATGTACCAAATACGGAACGCTTTGCAGGCAAAATATGCAAAACTGTCATTAAGTAAATCATTTTCAAGGAAAAATTCTACATGCGTTGGCTCATCCGTACCTTGATCACAATTGCAATTTTTATTCCGTTTTGTATCCATCACCTGAGTGTGAATGGCTATGACTTCCTAAATACTCTAGAGCAATGGGCGCAAGACAAGCGACTGGTCTTGACCATGCCCAACACCAGGGAGGAGGGGATCGTGATCGTAGATATTGATGAAAAAAGCATAGCCTCGCTGGGACAATGGCCGTGGTCCCGGGATATCCTCGCAAGAATCGTGGATGAACTGTTTGAAAATTATGACATCCATGTGCTCGGTTTTGATGTGCAGTTTCCCGAGCGGGATCGACACGATGATCTGGATCTACTAGACGAACTTGAAGCAAAAATAAAGGACCCGGATATAGTTGAACAACTCAAGCTTGACGAGATTCGAGCACAACGCGATCGCGATAAAATGTTTGCAGACAGTATTCGTGGTCGCAATGTTGTATTGGGGTTCACTACCAGTTATACCGACGATCCCGATGAAATCATCGAGATTGGTGAATTACCGCCACCAATAATTGATTTACAAAATAATCCGGAATTGGGAATTTTGCCACTCATTCCAACAAATGGTCACATTGGAAATTACACTGTATTGCAGTCAGCAAGCAATGCAGGTGGAAACTTTAATCCTCTAATTATTGACGATGACGGAAAAATCCGTTCAATTGCAATGTTGTCACAAAAAGGGGATAAGGTTTATGAATCTTTGTCGATGGCCGTAGCACGTAAGGCCTTGGGTATAAATACGATCGGTTTCGGGCACGAAGAGTTTGACCCAAGCGCTCCCCTGACTCGCGAGAATGTTTCATCGATTATTCTTGGCGATAATGTGTATCCGGTTGGAGACAAACTGGAAATGCTGGTGCCGTATCGAGGGCTTGAGGGATCCTTTGCATACATTTCAGCTATTGATGTATTAAATAACAACGTCGACAAGAAAATATTAAGAGACAAAGTGGTATTGGTTGGTTCCAGAGCTTCCGGGCTACGTGATCTACGGGTTGCACCGGTATCAGAGAATTTTCCCGGGGTAGAGATCAATGCCAACATGGTGTCCGGGATCATTCTTGGCAATATCATGGAAAAAGATGAATCCGGTAAACTGATGGAGTTGGCCTTGATAATAATTATTGGCCTATTGGCAACCTTGTTGTATCCACGATTCTCGGTCGGCTTCAGTGTTACATTCACACTGCTTGTGCTTGTTGGTTTGTTATTGCTCAATATGATTGTCTGGAATGAAAATATTGTCTTGCCGCTGGTCGCGAGTGTACTGTTTACAATTTTATTGTTTCTTGCCCATATGCTGTTTGGCTACTTTGTTGAGTCCCGCGGTAAAAAACAACTGTCGAAGCTTTTTGGTCAGTATGTGCCACCCGAACTGGTCAATGAAATGGAGCAGGATCTTTCACATTACTCCATGGATACTCAAGAAGCCGAACTCACGGTGATGTTTGCTGACATTCGGGGTTTTACCCCCTTGTCAGAAGCACTGACTCCGGAACAGGTCACCGAATTGTTGAGTGAGTTCCTGACCATCATGACTGAAGTTATCCACTCCAAGCGTGGCACCATCGACAAATACATGGGTGATGCGATTATGGCTTTCTGGGGCGCGCCATTGCCAAATGAAAACCACGCGCACGATGCCCTTGAAGCGGCCTTTTTGATGCAGGAGAAAATGCAACAAGTAAATAACAATCTCACGGCACGCGGCTTGCCGAATATCTCGATCTGTATCGGTCTGAACACCGGAAAAGTCCGGGTTGGGAACATGGGCTCCGAATTCCGTATGGCCTATACGGCAATTGGTGATGCGGTTAACCTGGCTGCACGCCTTGAGGCATTGACCCGAAATTACGAAGTTGGCATTTTATTAGGTGAGGCTACACGTAAAGAACTCGACGATAGTTTGTGTCTGGAACTCGATATAGTCAAAGTAAAAGGAAAAGACACCGCGGTTTCGATCTTTGAACCACTTGGGAATATTTCCTCTGTGAGTGATGAACAGGCCAAAATGCTGGAAAAATACACTCAAGCCTTACAGGCCTATCGCAATCAGGACTGGAGTACCGCGATTCGAACCTTTCATGAGTTAAAGTCCGAATATCCCGAGCGCTATTTGTTCCAATTGTATCTGGAGCGTCTCGAAGGTTTCCTCGAGACCCCGCCGGCACCAGGTTGGGACGGGGTGTTTGTTTATACCAGTAAATAACTGAGCAAAAAAACATCAAATTCAATTTTATTTAAGTTTGAATTATTTGTATTTGCCCCAATCTAAGTCTGGGTAAGTAGAGGAATATTCCTCAATTTTGTCACGCTTTTATCAGCGTATAATGTTTGTTATGAAGAGCAATGTAATTCGCCTAAATCAGGGTAATCCAGACAATCCGCAAATCGATGACGGAGATAACGGGGTTGGTGTACTGGTTGCGCCAAGTAAACCCAAAACCCAAAAACCACCCATGTACAACGTGGTGTTATTGAATGACGATTACACTCCGATGGAATTTGTGGTGAGTATTCTGGAAAGTTTTTTTAATAAAGACCCGATCACATCTACGCGTATCATGCTCGAAGTGCACACCAAGGGCAAAGGTGTATGCGGTGTATACCCATTCGATATTGCCAACACCAAAGTTAACCAGGTCAACCAGTTTTCACGGCAAAATCAACATCCCTTGATGTGCGATATGGAAAAAGCCTGAATTATTCAGTCACTAACCAGTTTGTAAATCTGTAGTAAACCAAGAGTAAATTATGTTTAGTCCCGAATTAGAATTTTGTTTAAATGCCGCCTTTGAAAATGCCCGTGAAGAGCGGCATGAGTTCATAACGGTCGAGCATTTGTTGTTGCATTTACTTGCAGCCCCTCAAACTATTGAAATACTCAAGGCTTGTGACGCCAATGTGCAGTCGGTACAGATCAGTCTGGAAGAATATCTGGATGAAACTACTCCACGCATACCACCTGAAGTAGAGCAAGACGTGCAACCTACACTGGGTTTTCAACGCGTATTACAAAGAGCGGTTTATCATGTGCAATCCAGTGGCAAAAAAACCGTTACCCCGGCCAATGTGCTGGTTTCAATTTTTGGTGAAAAACAAACTCATGCGGTAGACATTCTTGAAGCGCATGGGGTGACGCGGCTGGATGTGGTGCAGTACATTTCGCATGGCATAAGCAAAAATTCCGATGATTTCGCCACGGCAGATGAAAATCTGGAACAAGCAGCTGATGCAGAAGCCGAAGTTGAAAAATCGCCACTGCAAAAATTTACCCGCAACCTCAATGAATTGGCCAAAGATGGTGAGATCGACCCGCTTATCGGGCGTGATGTCGAATTACAACGCACCATGGAGATCCTGTGCAGACGTCGCAAGAACAATCCATTATTTGTTGGTGAGGCCGGTGTGGGTAAAACGGCATTGGCCGAGGGCCTGGCCTTGCGTATTGTGAACGGTGAAGTGCCCGATGCCATTAGTGATTGTGTGATCTATTCTCTGGACCTTGGTGATCTGATCGCCGGCACTAAATATCGTGGCGACTTCGAAAAACGCCTTAAGGGTGTTTTGCACGGTTTGCGAGATATTCCCAAAGCCATTTTATTTATCGACGAGATCCATACCATCATTGGCGCTGGTGCTACGTCCGGTGGCACTATGGATGCGTCCAATTTGATCAAGCCGGTCTTGGCCAATGGTCAGTTACGTTGTATTGGTTCGACCACCTATCAGGAATATCGCGGGATTTTTGAAAAAGACCGCGCCCTGGCCAGACGTTTCCGCAAGGTGGATGTGCCCGAGCCAAGTGTTCCGGAAACTATCGAAATTCTCAAAGGCTTGCGCGACAAATTTGAAGAACACCACGGTGTATATTACCCCGATGATGTGCTTAAAGCCGCGGTGGATCTGTCGGCTCGCTATATCAATGAACGCCATTTACCCGACAAAGCGATTGACGTGATCGATGAGGTTGGTGCCGGTTTGCGCTTGAACGAACTGGACAATAAAAAGCAAAGTGTGGTTCGGATTGAAGATGTGGAAAGAACCATAGCACGTATCGCGCGCATTCCCGAGAAAAATGTTTCGTCTTCGGATAAAGATGTGTTGCGAAACCTGGAACGCAATTTGAAATTCACTATTTTTGGTCAAGACGAAGCGGTCGAAACCATCGCTTCGGCCATCAAACTGGCCCGCAGCGGCTTACGTGAAGAAGAAAAGCCAGTGGGTTCGTATTTGTTCGCCGGTCCTACCGGTGTGGGTAAAACCGAAGTGACCAAACAACTGGCGCATATCCTCGGTATCGAACTGGTGCGTTTTGACATGTCGGAATACATGGAGCGTCATACCGTCTCGCGTTTGATCGGTGCTCCTCCGGGATATGTGGGCTATGACCAGGGCGGTCTGCTCACCGAAGCCATTAATAAACACCCGCATTGTGTGTTGTTACTGGATGAGATTGAAAAGGCACACCCCGATGTATTCAATCTCCTGTTACAAGTCATGGATCATGGCCGATTGACCGACAATAATGGCCGCGTGGCTGATTTCCGCAATGTCATCATTATCATGACCTCGAATGCCGGCGCCGCCGACATGTCGCGTGCATCGATCGGCTTTACTACCCAGGATCATTCCAGTGATGGGGCTGAAGCGATCAAGAAATCCTTCTCTCCGGAATTCCGTAATCGTCTGGATGCCGTGGTGATGTTCAACAGCCTGAAGCTGGATGTGATCAAACGTGTGGTGGATAAACTGGTAGTCGAACTGGAATCGCAACTTGAAGACAAGGACATCACCATCGAACTTGATGCGGATGCCATGGCCTGGTTGGCTGAACACGGTTTTGATCCGAAAATGGGCGCGCGTCCGATGGCAAGACTCATCCAGGAAAAGATCAAGCGACCATTGGCCGAAGAATTGTTATTTGGTGAATTGCAATTTGGCGGGCATGTGTTGATCGGGATTAAAAACGATGAAATATCATTGACCTTTGATCCGCGTGATCCACGCGAAGACGAAGCACCGGAGCCGGAAGAGATCACGGCAGGGAAATGACGATCGCAGTTTACTATTGATGGGCACGATCTGCGATCTTTGCCCATCCTACGATAATGGCAATTCATTTGAACACGTATATGCATAATCCTATTGCGGGCCACGCAAAATAAAAGCCCGATGATCTCTCATCGGGCTTTCTAATTTCTATTAGGGCTAAAACTGCCTGACGCTATTATCTCGCTCTGTACACAATACGGCCTTTACTCAAGTCGTACGGGGTTAACTCGACCGTGACTTTGTCGCCGGTGAGGATACGGATATAGTTTTTACGCATACGTCCTGAGATGTGTGCGATAACTGTGTGACCATTTTCAAGTTCGACCTTGAATGTGGTGTTTGGCAAGGTATCAATAATCGTACCCTCCATTTGTATAGCGTCTTCTTTTGCCATTGCTTTCGGCGTTCTCCTACTCTAGTTAAACAAGAGACTCGGTTGATTCCTGCGCTCCTGCGAAGGCGGCATTGTCCACACTTAAGGCGAACTATGCAAGCACTTTACAGCCTGCGAAAATCGACTGAATCACGACTAAGTGACTAATATTTCAGGAATTAGTTCCCAGTCGTGGCTCATTGTGACAGGGCAAGCTGAATCCAGGATGACTGAAAATGCGTCTCTGGGAATAAGCTCACACCCTAGGGTGCGCAGGTGATCGGACTCAACCTGGGCGTCCAGAAGTTGATAACCCCAGTGTTCCAGGTGTTTGGCGAGGCTAATAAATGCCAGTTTGGAGGCATTGTCCTCGAGACTGAACATGGATTCTCCAAAGAATACCTGCCCGATTGCGATGCCATAAATTCCTCCGACCAGTTTTTCTTGTTCTTTATCAGTTCGCCAGATTTCCAGGCAATGCGCGTGTCCGTTTTTATGCAATTCACAATAGGCGTTGATCATTTCGGGCATGATCCAGGTGCCATCACCCGGATAGCGGGGTTGGGCACAGGCTTCGATGACTTGACGGAATGCGCGGTCAAAGCGCAATTCGTACGGATGCTTTTTTAAAAAGCGTTTCAGGCGTTTGGGAATGTGGACCTTGTCCGGATACAACACCATGCGAGGATCGGGTGACCACCAGAGTATGGGTTGGTCAGCGGAATACCACGGGAAAATGCCATGTTCATAGGCGTAAAGTAATCGCTCGATTGAAAGGTCACCACCCGCAGCAAGTAAACCATCCGGGTCTGTTAATGCCTCCCTTAATTCGGGAAATGAATCAGGCGAAGAGTTTTCAGGAAGCCAGTGGATGGAAGTCATGTGATTATTTTAATTCAAACTTCGCAGGCTAGTGCGGGAGTAAAGAACCCACGAGATATCTTGCCTGGGCTTAGACAATGAGATTACGCATTCTAAAAAGTTATTTTTGTTTGAACGGCAAATGCCCTTTGGCATCTTCCTTGTATTCCAAAATTGCTTTGTGTTCTCGCTGCAAGTGATCCGCAATGGCATCTCTGAAGCCTTCATGAGCGATCCAGTGCATAGAGGTCGTCAGGGTAGGTTCAAATCCCCGTCTTAATTTATGCGTGCCGCCGGTGCCGGGTTCGATGTGTTTGAGTTTTTGGTGTAAGGCGTAGTCGATAGTTTGGTAAAAACAGGTTTCAAAATGCAGATTATTAATGTCTGCCATTTTTCCCCAATAGCGACCATACAAAACCTCATTGGATTGAAAACAGATCGCGGTACCAAGCAACAAGTTATTTTGAAAAGCCTGAATGATAGGCATCTGTTCACCCATGGAATTCGCCAGATCCAAAAATAATTCTTTGGAAAAATACGGGGTTTGTCCGCGGAGTAAAAATGTATTGGCGTAACACTGGTAAATGTCTTGCCATAACTCCGGGTCGATCTCGTTGGCTTTCTGGATTTTCAAATCCACATGTTGTTTTTGTATAGAGCGACGCTCCTGGCGTATTTTTTTTCTTTTCGATGAGGTCATCCGGGCGAGAAAATCATCAAAGCAGGCGTCTTGTTTATCTTGCCAGCGGTTCTGCCAGTGAAACTGCACATCGATGCGTTTTAACAGGCCATGTTCCTGCCAAATGACTTGTTCAGTGTCGGTCAAGAACAAGGCGTGCAAAGATGATACGGCTTCATGTTTGGCGTGATCCATGGCAGTCTGGATCAGCTTCGAGGCCAAATATTCCTGGCCGAGTTGCGGATGGGTTAAACACTTTCTGGCGCTTGCCGGCGTGTAGGGTGTGGTAACCACCAGTTTCGGGTAATACGCAATCCCGTGTTGCGCATACGAGTTTGCCCAGGCCCAGTCAAAAACAAATTCTGCCCAGGAATGGTCTTTTAAAAACATCGGCATGGCAGCAATAAGTCGATCGCTGCCGTTGTGTTTGTCAAATAGACATACGAGTCGACAATCCCAGCCACTGGCGTGATTCAGGTTACCGTTTTGTTCCAGACTCAGGAAAAATTCATAGCGTAGAAAAGGGTGATAAGCCCCGTCCAATGCATTCCACTCGCTCGCTCGCAAGTCAGCGAAACTTTTAATGATTCGGGAAGTGTAAGTTGCGGCGTCCACGCTTAATTATACGGGTTAAAGAAATTGTCATTCCTGAATGTCGGTTGAAAGTGGGTTGAAAGCGGGAATAACAAGTAGACTGTGGGCAATTGGACTGTGGGTAAGTGCACAGCTGTAAGTGGACAGCTGTAAGTGGATTGGGGCTTGCTGAAATTATTCCATCGAGTCCAGATATTTTTCCGCATCCAACGCGGCCATACATCCGGTGCCGGCCGAAGTGACCGCCTGACGATAGACATGGTCGGCCACATCACCGGCTGCAAACACACCTTCTTTGCTGGTGGCCGTGGCGTTGCCTTTGAGTCCAGAAACAACTTGAATATAACCACCTTTCATGTCCAGTTGATCAATGAACAAGTCGGTATTAGGTTTATGCCCGATGGCAATAAACACCCCGTGCACATCAAGTTTTGGACGCGACGACGGATTTTTCTTACCTTTGAGTTGCACACCGGTCACCCCCGATTCATCCCCCAGGACTTCTTCAAGTTCGTGGTCCCAGAGAATTTCCACATTACCATTTTTTTCTTTTTCAAATAAACGGCCTTGCAAAATTTTCTCGGCACGTAAAGCGTCACGTCTATGCACCAATGTGACTTTGCGACAAATATTGGATAAATACAGCGCTTCTTCCACGGCCGTGTTACCCCCGCCAACCACAACCACATCCTGATCACGGTAAAAGAAACCATCACAGGTTGCACAGGCCGAGACACCTTTGCCTTTAAATGCTTCTTCCGATTCCAGTCCAAGATACATGGCACTCGCACCCGTGGCGATGATCACCGCGTCGGCTGTGTACACATCGGTATTGCCCCACAGCTTGTACGGTTTTTCCGAGAGATCCACTTTATTGATGTGGTCAAAGATCAGCTGTGTATTGAATTTTTCCGCATGCTGTTTCATGCGTTCCATCAATTCGGGACCTTGCAGATCATGCGGGTCACCCGGCCAGTTCTCCACTTCTGTGGTTGTCATTAATTGTCCGCCTTGTTCCACACCGGTGATCACAACCGGATCAAGATTGGCGCGTGCGGCATACACGGCAGCGGCGTAACCGGCAGGACCGGAACCGATAATAATGAGTTTGTGGTAGAGGGAATCTGTGCTCATGGATTTTCTGCTTTTATCGTTTAGAGAAGGAAAAATAAGGCGCTAGTTTACGTGTTAATGCCAGTGTGCGTCGAGTCGGATTTTAAATCCGGAAAAATTGCTGAAAAAAGAGTCGATTCAGTCACAAAGCAGGTCTATTTTTTTTCTCCTGGATGATGCACAGGCACACAAAGCTCGTGTGCTTCTGTATAATTATCTGGATATGCCAAATCTTATCTAATTCAAGTATTTATGGCCCATTCAACTAAATCGAGTTTAACATTTTGAGCGATTTGCCCGATCCAAAATTAACCCCCGTGCAGCGCCAGGAGCGTAGTGTGAAACGTTCTATACGCGAGAGCGCTTTGTGGGTTTTGGGCGCATTGGGCATTTTATTATTTGGTGCGCTGTGGTCATACAATCCTGCAGATCCCGCATTTACCACCACAGGTGAACCCGGACAGGTTGAAAATGCCTTTGGCCCGGTCGGCGCCTGGATGGCCGATCTGTTTTATTTTCTGGTTGGCCGGTCTTCATTTTTATTACCGTTTTTGATCTTTTTTGCCGCCGTTGTACTGTATCGCCGACGCAATGCGCTTGAGTCCTGGTCACGTAATACCTGGATTGCCCGTGGTGTCGGATTTTTCCTGACCATGATCACCAGTTCGGGCTTGGCCAGTTTGCATTTTTCCGGGCAAGCCATGCCCAATGGCGCGGGCGGCATATTGGGTGAAGTGTTTGGAAATGGTCTGGCCGAAAATTTCAGTTTCAACGGCGCGACCATTTTGTTGCTGGCGTTTTGGTTAACCGGTGTGTCTTTGTTTACCGGACTATCCTGGATGAAGTTTTCCGAGCGGGTTGGACGTTTTACACTTAGATCGATCGAGCGTGTTAAGCAGTGGCGCCAGGAGCGCGAGGAAAAAGTCGAATTCGAACAAGCCAAACAAGTGCGTATACAAGAACACGTCATTCGTAAAAAAGCCGTTGAGAAAAATGCCGAAGTACGAATTGCACCCAAGATTGAAGCCGTGGCACCGCCAATTGCAAAAAGCGTGCGCGTTGAAAAAGAGCGTCAAGTCACTTTGTTTGAAACCGAAAGCAGTGGCGACCTGCCCGAACTCGCGTTGCTGGATGACCCCAAAGCGCTAACCCACAGTTATTCCCGCGAATCACTGGAAGCCATGTCGCGACTGGTTGAGATCAAGCTCAAAGAATTCAATGTGGACGTTGAAGTGGTTTCGGTATTGCCAGGTCCGGTTGTGACGCGCTTTGAACTGATGCCGGCTCCCGGAACCAAAGTGAGCAAGATAATAAACTTATCCAAGGACATTGCGCGTTCCTTATCGGCAATTTCGGTGCGCGTGGTGGATGTGATCCCGGGTAAAGCGGTCATCGGCCTGGAATTACCCAATGAAAACCGGGAAATGGTTCTACTCAGTGAGATCATTAAATCCAGCGCATACGATGACTCCAAGTCTCCGTTGACCATTGCTCTGGGTAAAGACATCAGCGGGCAAGCCGTGGTGGCTGACGTGGCTAAAATGCCCCACTTACTGGTGGCTGGTACCACCGGCTCGGGTAAATCGGTCGCGATCAATTCCATGATCCTGAGTATTTTGTTCAAAGCCACCGCCGAAGAAGTGCGCTTGATCATGATCGACCCCAAAATGCTGGAGTTGTCGGTTTACGAAGGCATTCCGCATCTCTTGGCGCCGGTTGTGACCGACATGAAAGAGGCCGCCAATGCATTGCGTTGGGCGGTTGCCGAAATGGACAGACGTTACATGCTGATGTCAAAACTCGGAGTGCGAAACCTGAAAGGCTTTAATCGCAAAGTGCGCGATGCCATTGCCGCCGGTCAACCGATCAAAGATCCCTTGGTCAAGCCGCCTCCTCCGGAAATGTACGACGAGGAAAAGCCTTTTGTGCATCCGGACCTTAGCCCCTTACCCTTGATCGTGATTCTGGTCGACGAACTCGCCGACATGATGATGTTGGTTGGTAAAAAAGTTGAAGAACTTATCGCGCGTCTGGCACAAAAAGCACGCGCCTCCGGCATTCATTTGATCCTGGCCACGCAGCGACCCTCGGTGGATGTGATAACCGGTCTGATCAAAGCCAATATCCCGACGCGTATCGCGTTCCAGGTCTCATCGCGGGTTGATTCACGAACGATTCTGGATCAAATTGGTGCCGAGAACTTGCTGGGTCATGGTGATATGTTATTCCTGCCACCTGGCACCTCGGTACCACGACGTGTACATGGCGCGTTTGTGGACGACCATGAGGTGCACCGTGTGGTCGCGCAATTGAAAAAAGCTGGCAAGGCCAATTACATTGAAGAAATTCTCACCGGTCCGGCAAACAGCAGTGCCGATGGTCTGGGCGCGGGCGACGACGATGATTCCGAAGCAGACCCTTTATACGATCAAGCGGTTCAGATCGTGCTTACAACCCGCAAAGCCTCGATCTCCGGAGTACAAAGACGCCTGAAGATCGGATACAACCGTGCCGCGCGATTGGTAGAAACCATGGAAGCCGCTGGACTGGTAGGTCCACTCGAGTCCAACGGACGTCGTGAGATCCTGGTTCCTGAACCTCAAGAGTAAATTTTGGCCAGAAATTTTAGACAGTAAATTTTGATCTCACAGCTGTTGGTTCAGGTCTGATTAAGTCTGGATTTGCATACTGGTCATAAGTTATTGAAACATTTGGAGAAGTGATTTGTTCACCCTAAACATGCAGCGATTGATCAAATCGCAGATCCCGGCATTCATTGCAGTCCTGCTTCTGAGTGCCAGCAATTTTGCCCAAGTCATTGACGGCGCTGAAGCTGAATTGTCGACACCGCTAAGCGCAAAAGAATTGCTTCAGGATTTCATGAGCAATGCATTCACCCTGAGTACCGATTTTACCCAGGTCGTGATCGACGAAGAAGGCAAACTGGACCCAAGAGCTTCTTCTGCGGGAGTTTTTGCTTTGGCGCGTCCCGGAAAATTTCGCTGGCAGATCACCGAGCCCAACACACAATTGATCATGTCGGATGGCAAGAATCTGTGGAATTACGACGTCGAACTCGAACAGGCCACGGTTAAACCGGTTGATGAATCACTCAGCGCGACACCAGCGATGTTGTTAAGCGGCGAAGAAAACGTGTTGGATGCCTTTGACCTTAATGGCAGCTTTGTGACCATTTACGACGATGAGCGGGTGCAATGGCTGGAGTTGATCCCCAAAGAAACCCATAGCGATTTCTCCAGAGTACGTTTGGGGTTTAATGACAATGACATCCGCATAATGGAATTGTCGACCAATATTGGCCAGATCATTCGTATAGAATTTTTAAGTGTGGCGCGCAACCTGGAACTGGACGAGCAATTATTTCGCTTCTCGGCACCCGACTATGTCGATATCATCGGGGAAGCTGCCGAGTGATTTTTCACAACTGAATATTGAAATAAGGGATTATTTTGTATCAACTTAAATATCGTTATGTCTGGATCATCCTGGGTTTGTTACTCACCGGAACCATTACTTATTTGAGTTTAATCCCGCTACGTACTGAGGTGCCATTTGGTCTGTCCGACAAAGTTGTGCATTTTGTCATTTATTTCACGGTCACCATTTGGTTTGTGGGCATTGTGCAGCAACGTTTTTTTTGGCTACTCGGTTTGGTATTTTTTGTATTCAGTTACGCCATCGAAGTCTTGCAAGGCATGACCACCTATCGGCGCTTTGAATGGTCGGACTTGCTCGCCAATGGTGTCGGAATTGCTGTCGCCTTGCTGTTGGGTATGCTTTTATTCAAGGGCTGGTGTCAGTGGTTTGAAAGTACGGTTTTAAAAATATCACATCCGGACGTATAAGCCTGCCTGCCGGCAAAGCCAATCATCACACAAGTTCGCTGCATTGATTTACACTGCGGGAATGTTTGAGTCAGACGACATTCCGCAAACCCCCAGCACCCATCCCGATCACAGACCCTTGGCGGATCGCATTCGCCCGCAAGCATTGCGCGAAATAGCCGGTCAGCAACATTTACTGGCGTCGGGCAAACCTTTGCAACAAATGCTTGGGGGAGGGCGTTTACATTCACTGATCTTTTGGGGGCCACCAGGAACGGGTAAAACCACCCTGGCACGCTTACTCGCACAGCGCAGTGGTGCCAGATTTGTGGCCTTGTCGGCCGTTACTTCGGGGGTTAAGGAAGTGCGCGCGGCGGTCGAATTGGCTAAAGCCTTGCGCGATACCAAACAAATGCAAACCGTGTTGTTTCTGGATGAGGTACATCGTTTCAATAAATCTCAACAAGACGCCTTTTTGCCCTTTGTGGAAGATGGCACCATTGTGTTCATTGGCGCAACCACCGAGAACCCGTCTTTTGCTCTGAACAATGCCTTGCTCTCGCGTGCCCGCGTATATGTGCTCAAGGCACTGAATCGTGATGACCTGATAGAGGTTTTACAGCGTGCCATTAATGACGAAACGGACGGATTGGGTAAATTCAATCTCAAAGCATCCACTCAAGTTCTCAGCCTGATCGCCGATACGGCCGATGGTGACGCAAGACGTGCTCTGAATTTGCTCGAACAAGCCGCGGATTTGGCCGAGCAGGGCGAACTGACCGAAAGCGTCGTCAGCTCGGTTCTGGTCGCATCCACCTTACGCCGCTTCGATAACAAGGGTGACGCATTCTATGACCAAATCTCGGCCTTGCACAAGTCAGTACGCGGCAGTGACCCCGATGCCTCCCTGTATTGGTTTTGCCGTATGCTGGATGGCGGTTGTGACCCTTTGTATATTGCACGGCGCGTTATCCGCATGGCTTCTGAGGATATCGGCAATGCCGACCCGCGTGCGCTGCATCTGTGTCTGGATGCCTGGCAAACCTATGAGCGCCTGGGAAGTCCCGAAGGTGAGCTGGCCATTGCCCAGGCTGTGGTCTATTTGGCCTGTGCTGCGAAAAGCAATGCGGTGTATAGCGCCTACAAACAGTCCATGCGTGATGCTAAAGCGTCGGGTAGTCAGGATGTGCCCATGCATTTACGTAATGCGCCTACGAAATTAATGAAAGAGCTGGACTACGGAAAAGGCTATCGTTATGCACACGATGAAGCCGATGCATTTGCGGCTGGTGAAACCTATTTCCCCGAAGGCTTTGAAGCTAAAACCTACTATCATCCGGTCGATCGTGGTCTGGAGCAAAAAATCGCCGAGAAACTGGCGTACCTTAGGAAAAAAAACCGCTCCGGAAAGTCGGGCTGACCCAACTCGGTTAACGCATCACGTATAATTACCCGTTTAGACCAGCGAAATATAAAATGAATCATTGGCTAGCGATCGGTGCCGGAGGTGCAGTAGGAGCGATCTTGCGCTACGCAATTACCAAGGCAGATCTGGTTCAGGACATGGGCAGTGCCTATTTCCCGAGTGGTACCCTGATCGTTAACGTGTTTGGAAGCTTTTTACTCGGTCTATTGATCATTGTATTAAGCCAGAAGTTCGCAGCCCCGGATTGGGTACGCTTGTTTTTATTTGTAGGAGTCCTGGGTTCGTTCACCACATTCTCTACATTTTCCGTTGAAACGATAGAGCTATTCGAGCTGGGTAAACATTCCATCGCGCTCTGGAACATGCTATTGAATCTTTTCGGTAGTTTGCTCGCGGCCGCGGCTGGTTTGTACCTGGGAAAACTTGTAATTTAACTTAATAAACCTTGAATTGAGAAACTAATGCTAGACCCGAAATTATTACGTAATAACCTGGACTTCGTATGCGAAAATCTTTTGCGACGTGGCTATGAGTTTGATAAACAACATTATTTGAGTCTTGAGTCCGAACGTAAAAATTTACAAGTACAAGCGGAGCAATTACGCAATAAACGTAATGCTTCATCCAAACAGATCGGTCAGGCCAAGGCTGCGGGTGAAGACATCCAGCCATTGCTTGACCAGGTGGCCGATCTGGGCGACAAACTCAAAGCCCTTGAAAATGAACTGGAAAAAAACCAGCTGGGTTTGCAAATAATCCTGGAAGGTACGCCTAACCTGCCACACGCATCGGTGCCGGAAGGTATGAGCGAAGACGATAATCGCCTGGAACATAGCTGGGGTGACATACCCGCATTCGATTTTGAAGTGAAAGATCATGTTGATCTGGGCGAAGCGCTTGGGCAAATGGATTTTGAAGTTGCCACTAAAATCACCGGTTCGCGTTTTGTGGTCTTGTCCGGGCAGCTGGCGCGCATGCAACGCGCATTGGCGCAACTGATGCTCGACACCCACACTTTGGAGCATGGCTACACCGAAACCTATTCCCCGTATATTGTGAACAGCGACAGTATGCGAGGCACCGGGCAATTGCCCAAATTTGGTGAAGACTCTTTCAGGCTTGATGGAGAGCAGGGCTATTATCTGATTCCAACCGCAGAAGTGTCTGTGACCAATCTGATCCGTGATGAAATTTTGGAGGCCGATTATTTACCGCGTAAATGGACGGCGCACACGCCGTGTTTTCGTTCCGAGGCCGGTTCCTACGGGCGTGATACGCGCGGCATGATCCGCCAGCATCAATTTGAAAAAGTTGAAATGGTGCAAGCCGTAAAACCATCGGATTCTTTTGCAGCACTGGAGGAATTGACCCGGCATGCGGAAGTCATTCTGGAAAAACTCGAGTTGCCTTATCGTCGTGTCACACTGTGTACCGGCGATCTGGGTTTTTCCGCGGTTAAAACCTATGATCTGGAAGTCTGGATACCGTCACAAAACAAGTATCGGGAAATTTCTTCGTGCAGCAACATGCAAGACTTTCAAGCCCGTCGCATGCAAGCCAGATGGCGCAACCCTGAAACCGGCAAACCCGAGTTATTACACACCTTGAATGGTTCGGGACTGGCGGTAGGACGTACCCTGGTCGCGATCATGGAGAATTATCAGCAAGCAGACGGGTCGATCAAAGTTCCGACGGTTTTACAGTCGTATATGGGCGGTTTGGACCTGATTGTATAGCTAGATGCAGGATGGGCGCACGTTGTTTTGCCCATCCTGGGTCAATCGTGAGACTTCTCAATAATCTCATCTTTTTCCGGCTTTAAGAATTCCGGCATCACGATCTCTTTCTTTTTTGAATCCGATTTTATGTGCAGGTCACGCTGCGGGAATGGAATCTCAATACCGTTCTCACGGAATATTTTGTCTATCGCAAAATTCAGATCGCTGATGATGTCGAAGCGCTGATCAATGTTTTTGATCAAAACCACAATACTGAAATTCAGTGAACTGTCGCCAAAACTCTCGAACCGGATCGTGGGCTGGGGTAAATTGGGTCGGGTGATTACCGTTTTGTTTTCGTTAGCCACTTGCATCAGCAGTTTTTTAACCAGCTCTGTATCGCTTCCATAGGCCACGCCCACGGGTATTTTGATCTGACCAAATGTGTCATGCAGAACCCAGTTGGTTACTTGTCCGGAAATTAATTCGGAATTTGGCACAATCACATTGGTTCTCTGCCTAGTCTCGATCTCGGTTGAACGAATGCTAATGCGTTTGACAGTGCCTTCCACATTCCCGACAGAAATATAATCGCCAGAGTGAATGGGACGTTCAAACAACAAGATCAGGCCGGAAATGAAATTGTTTACAATATTTTGTAAACCAAAACCGATACCCACCGAGAGAGCACCGGCAACCAGGGCAAGACCAGTGAAACTCACGCCTGCAGCGGTTAGCCCCATGAGCATTGCAATTATCATCCCGACATATCCGGTGATGGTTACAATTGCGTCGCGTGAACCACGATCCATGCCGATATTTCGCAACCAGCGCCGTTCCAGTTTGGCTTTTAGCCACACACTGACCGATAACACCACTGCAAATGTCAGCAGGCCGGCCAGTATGTTCTTGGGGATTATTTTGGTGTCATCACCAATATTGAAACCGTCGGTGGCAAACTTCTGTAAGCTCGCAATGCTGCTGTCGGTAAAGTCCCAAACGATAAGCAAAACAATTCCAAAACCCAACCATAATCCCAAATTTGACAATAAACGTAACCAGCCCAATTCACTGGATTGTTCTTCCGCACGGATGCCCAGACTGGCGCGTAATTTGTAGGAGGTTTTGGTTTTACCATTGATTATTCCGTCAACTGTGGTCTCAATACTCCAAAGTAATATCCATAAAATGAACCCGGCCAGCAGGGTGCTCAACACTGCAAAAAGTAAATAGTTTGCGGCATTTACATAGCCCAGCAAGGTTGCCGGAATTGCCAGGACACATGCAGCAATCATGGCATAGCGTAAAAACCGGTAGCGACCCTTGAGATCCGGAAAATCACGTCCTAATTGCAGGATCGCAAGAATACTGAATATTAATAAGACATTCAAAACAATGTACGGGGCGAGTAGCTCGTCCGCAGGTTGTTCCAATAACCAATCGTATCCAAATATAAGGAAACCGATTGTTGCAACCAGGGTTAATACCTGCATGCGTTTGACTAATGCCTTGGGAATATCTTTATGCAGGCTATGCAGGCTGTCACCTGGTGAATTGGGGCGACATATCCAGCGGTAGATAAAGCCGAGAATGCTCACAAACAATGCGATCAAACTGGCGCGGGTTGCAAAAGTCCAGCCAAAGTCCAGAGTGCTTAAACTTTTGAAAGCAAAAAAGCCTGTTAAAGATGCGGCAATGAAAGGCAAATAATTACTCAGTGACTTAACCAGATTGTATTCAAAGGGTTCTTTGCCTTTGGGGCCCTTGTAGCCCGATAACAACTTAAGCAGTCCATTACGACCCAACCAGCCGATCCCTCCACCAAATAAGGTCAATAATAATCCCGTCCACCAACTGGAGGTTGAGTCAGCTGGTTCAGGATTAAGGCGTAGCGCTTGTGTAGATTTTGTTACCCAGCCGGACATATTCGCCGGAACGGCTTGTAGTACTTCGAGAGCGTTAGGATTTTTTTTGGTCAGTCTTTCTGCTGTAATGTCGCGTAATTTTTGGGTAGCTTGTTTGCTTAATTCATTGATCTGGGTTTCAAGCTTATTACAGGCAAATTCACGCGCTTTGGATTTGCCCAGGTTGTCATACAAGCGTTCGCGCTCGTCGATAATTTCCTTGGTTTCACCGATAGTACTTTCGCCAATGGATTCCAGCGTGCGGTTTAGATCAACAATCTGATTTGCACTTTTGTTTATACACTGCGTGAT
>JABDMI010000106.1 GCA_013001575.1 Gammaproteobacteria bacterium | reverse complement strand
CCGTTACCAACACCACACAAGGAAGATTCGCACTGGAAGTCATCTGGTTTGAGTAAAGCTTCCGGTTTTATATATTCGTAAGAATGATCCGACCATTCAATAATCGCCGCATAGATCTCATCCATGCGTGCATCCACACAAGCAGCAATAGTTTTCTCTTCAGACGCTTTAAAATGCTGGAAGGAAATGTTCAACAGATCTGATACTGGCACCACCGGCAGGTTCAAGCCAAAAGCCAGACCCTGTGCGGTTGCCGTTGCTACCCGTATTCCGGTAAATGCACCTGGCCCGCGCCCAAAGGCCAAAAGCTCGACATCCTGTTTCGTGGTATGCGACTCGGCAAACACTTGATCCATTAAAGACAAGATTATGCCTTCATGCCCACGTTCAGAATATTCCTCAGCAACGAATTCTTTGTCGCCCACCAGCAAAGCAACCGAGCAATACCGGGTCGTGGTGTTGATGGCGAGGGTGGTCGGGTATTTATTCATCAGGCGTGATCATAAAATTTGAAAAAACTTTTCACTTTCTCGAATGAATCGGTCACAGGCATGTCCGGTAAACTTTGTAAAAAGGTTTTACCATAAGACTTGGTTTTTATACGCGGATCACACAAGACCATCACGCCGTAATCCTCCTCATCCCGAATCAAGCGCCCAACGCCTTGCTTCAAGGCAATTACGGCCTGGGGTAACTGCAATTGTTTAAATGGATTATCACCACGTTTACGCATGGCATTGATGCGTGCCGAAAGAACCGGATCACCGGGCGAGGCAAAGGGTAATTTATCGATCATCACCAGGCGTAAGGCCTGACCTTGTACATCCACCCCTTCCCAGAAGGTGGATGTCCCCAATAATATCGCATCACCATCCTGCCGGAATTTATCCAACAGCGTCGCACGTGGCATTTGCCCTTGGATCAACAGATCTTTATCAACCCGATCCCGTAACCGGTCGGCAACGAGATTCAACATTCGATATGAGGTGAATAACAAGAACGCGCCACCACCGGAAGCTTCGATCAAATCCTCGGCCAAATCGGTAAAAGCCGCGGCAAAATTACGATCATTGGGTTCCGGCAATCCTTTGGGTAACAGCAACATTGATTGCGATCTAAAATTAAAACTGCTGTCGAGCAAACTGAATTCGGCCTCTTCGATTCCGAGCGGTTCACTGAAGCCTTTGAAACTTTCACCAACCGCCAGGGTGGCCGATGTGAATATCCAGGAAGACGCGTAAGATTTCATCAGGGCCTTGAACTCAGCGGCGATCTCGATTGGGGTATCATGCAAGGTATAACCGTAATTATTCACATCCATCCAGCGAATATGTGCGTCATTACCGTTTTCCATAGGCTGCACGAATAACTGCAGCCCTGCCAACATCATACCCATACGTTTCCACAAGGATTCCCATTCGACATCATCGCTCAAGGCTTTAATGGTCTCGGTCAGGCCAGCCATGGACTCTTGTAGCTCACGCAAGTACGCTACAAATCCAGGCGGTACATCTCGCCATTGCACACTGCCCTGCAAGCCCTGTAAGGCCAAACGAGAGTCACGACTGAGCTTTAACAAGGCATCAAAGTCGTCAGATAACTTGTGTTGCTGGGTTTGCAAGGCGGTTAGCTGGGCATCTTTGAGCCAGCGTTGCAAGCGGCGCAAACTCCATTGGGTTCCAAATACCGAGGTCGCGAGGTCGGCAATCTGGTGTGCCTCATCTACGATAACCACATCGGCATCCGGTAGCAATTCACCAAATCCATCCTCCTTTAATCGCGTGTCCGCCAATAACAAATGATGATTCACTACCACGATATCGGCAGTTATGGCTGCACGCCTGGCTTTGACCACAAAACATTTGTCATACAGCGGGCATGCCTGACCCAGGCAATTGTCACTGGTGGAGGTTACCTGCGACCAAAAAGGCGAAGACTCTGGCACATCGCTTAATTCCGAAGTTTCGCCACTGCTGGTTAGCATGCCCCATTCTTTGATACTGGCCAGCTGTTTTTTATCCAGACTCGACAGCCCGTGTGGCACATCAACTTGTATTTGTAATCGATGCTTACATAAATAATTCCGCCGACCTTTGAGCAAGGCAACTTTGAGTGGCGATCCCAGTGCGGCAGTTACCGTCGGCAAGTCTTTATTAAAGATTTGATCTTGTAGTGTTTTAGTTGCCGTGGAGATTATGACTTTTTTACCAGACAACAAAGCCGGAACCAGATAAGCAAAAGTTTTACCGGTGCCCGTCCCGGCCTCGATCACCGCATGTTGTTGGTTGCGAATCGCCGACTCGACTTGCACAGCCATGCTTTGTTGCTGGGAACGTGGATGATAGTGCGACAAGCGTTCAGCCAATATTCCATCAGCCGCAAAAATATCCTGCATATCGTTCATGCGAAAGTATTCAAAATAAAAATAACCATGTAAAAAAGCTTATAAATATTGCTGTGCCGCGGCTTCGGCGCGTTCGCCACCTTCACGATCATTACGCGCATAGCGACTGTTCGCGATCAGGATCCAGGCATCGTAGGCCACATCATTTTTACTAGCGGCGTAGGTCAACGCACGTTTGGCCAACTCTTCGGTCTGGACAAACTCCTGTTCGGCAAAACGGATCGCTGCAAGATCCAGCCACAAGACCGGATTGCGCGGTTGAATACGCAGCGCTCTTTCAATCGTGGCTGCCGCTTGAGCCGTTTGACCGGCTGCCATGGAATCTGCCGCTTGTCCGCGCAATGCCACAATGGCCGCCATTTCGGGCTCCGCCTCAATCACCGGCGGAGGCGCAGGTGCATTCTCTTGCGGCACGGGTGCAGAAATCACACCTTCATCGGGTAAAGGAATGGTTTCAACCATCGGAGGTTCGAGTTCTGGTACTGCCTCGGGAACGGGTTGTGGTGCGCTGATTGCTCGCGGTTCGGGTTTTTTATAAGGGTCCGGCCAATTGCTTGCACAGGCTGGCAATAACAACAGTGCAGTCACCAGTAATAAACGCGAGGGAAGTTGATGCAATGGTTTAAAACTCATTTTAGGACACTCTTAAAACGGATTGGTTAATCGTGAATTTTTATCAAGCAATAGTGTACCGATTTTCAGACGCAATTACCTGTGATAATGATGAGATAATGAAGGCGCTTTACTTAACCCGATATGAATGACCGGGCTTTTTACAGACGGTCTTTCAACCAGTCGAGTACGCCACGAGAGCGTTCTGATCCACCACGTTCACGCTCCGCTGCGGATTCATCGTTCATTACCTGACAGCGAATCATCACTTCCTGTTGCAGGACACTTGGACGCGCCGGCAAGATGACATCCCTCTCGGTTTGACTACAGCCTTGCATCCGATATCCGCTGTCAAATTCAAACTGGGTCATGACCAGATTTTCCGATGGTGTCGTAGCAAATGGCACCCGCGCAGCTTTTTGCATCACAGTTGCCCAGATCGGCAAAGCGCCTGATGAACCGGTCAGACCCGTATCGGCATTTTGGTCGTTCCCCACCCACACTACGGTTGACACATCGCCACTAAACCCTGCAAACCAGGCATCCCGGTAATCGTTGGACGTTCCCGTTTTACCCGCCAGGGAAAAATCCGGGATCAAACGCTGTAAGCGTTGTGCCGTACCTTTCTGGGTGACCAAATGCAATATTGAATTCAATTGGATCATGGCGTCACTATCGACTACCTTATTCACTTCCAGGGAAAACCGCTGTAAGGGCTCACCATTTTCGTTCAACACAGCACGTACCGATCGCAGTGGCGTGCGATAGCCGTTGTTGGCCAGGGTGTTGTACATTTGTGCCACTTCGACCGGCGCCAAACTCAGGGAACCCAGCATCATGGCCGGATAGGATGGCGGGACCTCATCCAGACCGGTCTTGGTGGCAGCCTGCATGACTTTATCAACCCCTACTTGCATGCCCAAATGCACCGTGGGTACATTTTTGGATAATGCGAGTGCTTTATATAAAGGCATTTTCCCGGAAAATTCCTTATTGTAGTTTTCCGGCATCCAAACCTCATCCATGCCATATTGCTTAACTTCAATGGGTTGGTCTTTGAGAATGGTATTAATTTCAAACTCACCCGACTCCAATGCCGCCAGATACACATAGGGTTTCATCAAGGAGCCAATTTGTCGTTTGGCACTAATGGCACGATTAAACCCCTCATAACGCGATTCACGACCACCGACCAGGGCCTGAACTTCGGCACCATCCACCGAGGTTACGATTACCGCACCTTGCAAGCTGTTATGCTCGAGCTTGCGTTGCTTTTCAACGTCTGACAGTCCTTGCGCCAATGCGTTTTCAGCGTGTTGCTGAAGTTCAGGAACCAAAGTGGTGAATATTTGCAAACCGACCGTGTTCAAATCTTGCGAATCATAGTCGCGGGCAAGCTGGGATTTCACCAAGTCTAGAAATGCAGCGTAATCACTTACCCCGGTAGGCGGTTTGTCGGTGATGGTTAATGGTTGGCGTTTTGCGAACTCGTGTTGTTGTTCATCCAGCACCCCTTGTTCATGCATGATGTCAAGCACCAGATTGCGACGGCTTAAAACCCGGTCAGGATTACGTCGCGGGTTGTAATACGAAGGGCCGCGCAAGAGTGTGATCAGAACAGCACTTTCATGTGGCTTGAGTTCTTGTATCGGTTTATTAAAATAAAACCGGCTGGCCATACCCATGCCGTGAATTGCACGGGCACCTGCCTGACCCATAAAGATTTCGTTAAAGTAGGTTTCCAGTAACTCTTCCTTGTTGTATTTTCTTTCCAGCAAAATAGTAACCAGGATTTCCTTGATCTTGCGTTCAAAGGTTTTTTCATTGGTCAAAAAATAACTGCGCACCATTTGCTGGGTTAATGTGCTGGCGCCCTGCACCATGGCACCTGCTTTAATATCAGCGATCAAGGCGCGCATGATGCCTTTTAGATCGATGCCAAAATGTTGGTAATACTTTCTGTCCTCAACGGCAACCACACCTTGTTGCAATTCAATCGGCACATCCGAAAGTTTAACGATGATGCGATCTTCCCCGTCACCGCGAAATAAATTCCCGAGAATTAAGGGATCGAGTCTGAAAATAGCTTCATCTCGACCCGTGGCATTATTTTTCATGGCAGTTATGCGCCCAGCTCTACTGGTGATCTGTAATTGTTTGGCGTCTTGGAGTCCATCCCAGAACTGGAAAGGCCTGACATACACTTTGATGACATTAGACTGTCGGGAAAAATCACCAGGATTTTTAATCGAAGGCGCGCGTTTGTAACCCAAGTCCAGCAAATGCTGTTCCAGTTCAGCACTGGTAGATCTGGCGCCGACATACAATTCTTTTGGTTGTGCATAAAGCCGTGCAGGCACTGACCAGCGCCGGCCCTCAAATTGCGGTACTACGGTTTTGTTCAAGTGCATGGCAAACAGAAACAAAATGATTGCCAGCAGGATTCCCAGAAGCAAACCCGTCCAGAACAATCGTTTAAACCACTTCCAGAACTTGCTTTTGAGACTTACCTTGTCAGCCGTTGTGGTTCCGGTCTTTTTTTTAGACCTCTTTTTTGCTGGTTTTTTCTGTTTTGCCATAATTATTCAGTGCTGAGTATGCTTTATTCTTGCGTGCCCATAATAAAAGATAATCGAGTGGAAATTGTGAATTAACCAAAAGCCTTGCAAATCCCTTGCGCTCATTGCCTCAAACAATGGTTTAGCAATGGCTTGATTGTCCCGCGAATTATCAAATACCTGTGTGGGTTTCACATGAAGTCCAGACCGGATTCCGAATAGTTTGATAATCTCTTTTTTACAATAAAATCAGTTACTTACAAGATTTCATTCGATTCTGTCCCACACGCACAATACCGGCTTTTCGTCGCACTGCAGCATGAGATAAGTTATCATGACAGGATTATTTAAACAGCCCACACCAGAGCATTATTATATGGCAACTCGCAGCAAGAAGACCTCTTCCAAAAAAACCGCTAAAAAGAAAACCAGTGCCATACGCAGCAAAGCCAAAAAGGCATCCACACGTAAAAAGAAAACCGTAAGTAAAAAAGCGGCTTCAAAGCGTAGTGTTTCTAAAAAAACCGCTGCTAATAAATCGGCAGCTAAAAAGACCAAGCGTAAAGTAACCGTAAAAAAAGCTCGTCCTAAAAAGACCGACACTAAAAAAACATCGGCTAATAAATCTTCGGGCAAAAAGAAAATTCGCAAATCCAAACGTAGCGGGGTTAAAGCCACTGTAGATAAAACGGCAAGAGTGGCAAGTAAAGTCGCAGGCAAAGCATCCGAAAGCATTCTGGACATGCTGAATAAAAAAGGCCCGTTTACAGGTGGTGCCGATGGCAGCACAGCGGCACAAGGCATGCTGGGACCAAACCCGGTTGTGGGCGTGGATTACGAAGAAATGTTTGATGGGGCCAAACGTGCACTCAGATCACTAATGGTTAACCCCAGTGTCATCGTGGATGAAAACATTAATCTACTGGGCGAACTGGTCAAAGTGGTCAAAGGCACTTCTGAAGTGGCGCCCGACCCGCGCGATAAACGATTTATGCACCAGATCTGGCAAAAAAGCGGTTATTACAAACGCGTGATGCAAAGTTACTTGGCCTGGCACAGCAGTGTTTACAATATCCTGAATTCGAGCAAGGTCAGTGAAAAAGATAAAGAACGTGCCCGCTTCCTAATGCAATTCGTTACTGAAGCCGTTGCCCCGACCAACACCCTGATCGGTAATCCCGGCGCCTTGATGCGCGTAGTAGAAACAAAAGGCAAAAGTTTGCTCTACGGTGCTCGTAACATGCTGGATGACATCGTCAACAATGGCGGCATGCCGCGCATGGTGGACGAAAGTAAATTTCAGGTTGGTAAGAACCTCGCGATCTCTGAAGGTAATGTGGTATTTCGTAATGAAGTCCTCGAAGTCATTCATTACAAACCGCACACCGACAAAGTATATAAACGCCCGATATTGATGCTCCCGCCACAGATCAACAAGTTTTATATGGTTGACTTGACTCCGGGACGCAGTTTTGTGGAATTTTGCACCAATAATGAAGTACCGTTTTTTGCCGTTAGCTGGCGTAACCCGACTGCAGCACAACGCGACTGGAGTCTGGAAACCTATATTGAAGCCAGTAAGGAAGCGATAGATGCCGTGTGTGAAATTAGCGGTTCTGACGATTTGAATTTGATGGGTGCCTGTGCCGGTGGATTTACCATGGCAACCTTGTTAGCCCATTACGCCGCCCTGGACAACCCAAAAATCAAATCTTCCACCATGATGGTCACGGTACTGGATACCCGCAGTGAAACTTTGCTCGGCATGTTTGCCTCCAAAAGCGGAATTGCCGCCGCACAAAAACGGGTTAAGGCCAAAGGCGTACTGGAAGGCAAAGAAATGGCCAAAATGTTCGCCTGGTTACGTCCGAACGACCTGGTCTGGTTGTTTGTGGCTAATAACTGGGTTATGGGCAATAATCCTCCGGCCTTTGACATGTTGTACTGGAACGCTGACACCACACGATTGCCGGCGGCCTTCCATGTTGACTTATTGAACATGTACATCACCAATCCACTGGTGAAGCCTAACAGCATCGAAGTCTTGGGCACAAAAATTGATACCAGCAAGATCACTTGCGACACTTATGTGGTGGCCGGTATCACCGATCACATTACCCCGTGGAAAGCCTGTTACGATTCACGCGAAATTTTAAAAAACACCAATATGAAATTCATTTTGAGTTCCAGTGGACATGTTCAGAGTATTATCAATCCACCGGGCAAAAAGAAATCCAAGTACTTTAACAACCCGGACCTAAGCCTCGATGCCGATAGCTGGTTGGAAGGCGCCGATGAGATTCGCGGCACCTGGTGGTTTGATTGGTTGGACTGGTACAAAAAAGAGCAAGGCGGAAAACTGGTTAATGCACCAAAACATCTGGGAAGTGATAAACATCCTCCAACAGACAAGGCGCCCGGACGATACGTTCATCAGCGTTAAACTTGAAGCTTCCATTAATTAATATTGAAGAACTTATATGCCTAGCGTAGCAATTAAAACAAAAACAAAACTTAATAAATCTCGACGATCAGCCGACTCTTCCACGACCGCCAAGGTGAGCCCAATTAATAATAAACGTTCTCGCATCTCTGAAAATATAAGTTCAACGGGTAAAAAGCCTCGAATTAATTACGTCATGGTCGATGGTATTCGACTGCGTTATTTAATTCGTGAAGGCACGGATAATTCGACACCGCTATTGTTGATCAACGGTATTGGCGCAAACCTGGAATTATGTATCCCGTTTATTGAAACCTTGCACGAAAAAGAAGTGATCATTTTTGATATTCCCGGAACCGGTGACTCGCAGACTCCGGTCAAAATACGTCGCTTTAAGCATTTGGCCAGATTGGCCAAAGATCTACTCGATACACTCGGTTACGGACAAGTGGATGTGGCTGGAGTTTCCTGGGGCGGTGCCCTGGCCCAGCAATTTGCCCATCAGTTTCCAAAACGTGTGCGTCGTTTAATTTTAGCCGCCACCTCGGCCGGTATGGTAATGGTTCCGGCCAAATTTAAAGTCTTGCGTAATATGATTACCCCGCGTCGCTATATTTCCAAAGGCTTTATGCGTAAAGTGTCTGGAACAATTTATGGCGGACGTATTCGACGCAATCCGGAACTGGTCAGCGAATTAACCTCGCGTATTATTCCGCCACGCACCCGTGGTTATATCTATCAGTTACTGGCCGGCCTTGGATGGACCAGCTTTCACTGGTTACACACCTTACGTCAGCCAACCATGTTACTGGCCGGCGATGATGATCCTTTGGTACGACCTGTGAATGCCAAAGTGATGTCGCTAATGATCCCGAATTGTCGTTTGGAGATCATCCCGGGTGGCGGGCATTTGTTCCTATTACATAATGCGAAAGCGGTCACACCACTGATTCGTGATTTCCTGAACAAGCCGGATATCAATCTGGACGTCCTGGAAGACTGAATGGGTTGACAATTTGATGCGCAAAAAGCGGTCATATTGACCGCTTTTTTATTAGACATAATAATCATAACTCATTGTTTTTATACATATTTATAGAATAAAGTCGAATTTTCGAACAGATTAATTGACGCATTGCACCAAAACTAGTATTGTGCATCGCATCAAACGGGTAAATGCCCTCTTTAATACTGGAGATTTATTATGAAATTCGACGTAAATGCTTATACCAAGCAATTGAAAGGCTTGCCTAAACAAGCTGTAAAACAAACCAAATTTGTTGCTGATCTGTCAGCCGACAAATTGTTGGATAGCAAAAAAGTTGTCAACAAAGCTGAAAAAGCAACTTTGACTTTAAACAGCATCGCTTACGGTACCGTTGAAAAACTCATCGGTCAGCAATTCAATGTTGTAGAAGGTATGGTTGATGCAAGCGCCAAACGCTTGAAAGCAGCGGTTAAAGCCAATGACGCTAAAACACTGGTTAAAGCACAAACCAAGTTGAACTACGCAACTCGTGACCGTGTCATTGCCAATGCCAAAGCTACTGCTGCAATTCTGGTTGACGCACGTGACAATGTTGTTGAATTGTTCAATAACGTCTACAACGTTAAGCCTGCTGCTAAAAAAGCTAAAAAAGCGGTTAAGAAAAACCTTAAAGCGAAAGCCAAGCCAGCTGCCAAAGCGGTAAAGAAAAGCGCTAAAAAAGCGGCCAAGAAAGTAAACAAAAAAGCCACTAAAAAAGCGTCTACTACTCGCGCTAAAGCGAAAACAGCGGCCAAGCGAAAAACCACTCGTCGTAAAGCTGCTTGAGAGACTGAAAGTAAAAAGCAGAATCAATTAATTCTGTTTTGAATAAACCCGCTAGTCGCAAGACTCAGCGGGTTTTTTATTTAGTGATTCAAGCGAAAAACCTGGTCTCTTATCTATAAGATTGCGGAGGGCTGCCTGAATGGGCGAAACCCTATCAATACATCAGATAATTCTTAAATCTGGCAGAATTAACACGTAATTTCATCAAATCAAAGCAAGTTAAAAATTGCTGACCATTCAATATTATGCTCGCCAGGTGCAAGATCCGATTGCGCACAATTGACTATCGCACTGCCGAGTTCATCGCCGGAAATCGGTTTGAGCCTTTTCATACTGGGAACCCAGTTTGCTGTGAAGCTCAATAGTTTCTCTCCAAATCTCTCGCCTGGCCTGGAATCCTCTCGGTTGCCGTAGATTATCGAGGGTCTGAAAAATACCAAAGTCTGAAAAGCCAGTGTACGCGCGTAGGTATCCAGCTTGGCTTTAACCCGGTTATAAAAAACCGGTGATCTCACACTAACACCCGGAGCAGAGATCAGAAATACTCTGCCCACGCCATTGGCAGCTGCATGCTTCAGGAAGTTTGCCTGAAACGTGTAATCCACCTTGTAAAAATTATCCTTCGAGCCCGCTTGTTTAATGGTTGTGCCCAGGGCAGAAAAAAGGTCATCGCCCTGAATCTCTCCCGCCCATTCATCAATTTTGTAGAAGTCGACAATTTTGCAAACCAGCTTTGGGTTATCCAGAGGCAATTCACGCCGCGTAAATATAACTACTTTTGCATATGCATTACTGTCGAGCAAGTTACTGACAATGTGTTTGCCAGTAAGTCCTGTCGCACCGATAACAAGAGCAGTTTTCATGATGAGTGAGCCTGTTTAGTCAGATTTTCATGTGTATTTGAATTGACAATTATAAACACTTCCAGCTTGATGGGTTGATATGAAAAAAACAACTGATCGCATTTTTTAACTCGAGCAGAAAATAGCATAATATTGAATAATTGACCCAAATCAAACGAATTTTGCAGCCTTGATGTACACTGATTCGTGCAATAGCTTTCTTAATCGTTATAACCGGAGGCAATGATGACACTTGCAAACTTAACTGAATTTTTTAAATGGATGACCATCATCAATGTCGGTATATTTGCGTTTTGGTCTTTTTGGATTTTATTGGCGCCCGACCTAACTTACAAAATTCAAAATAAATTCATCAAAATTGACCGTGATTATTTTGAAAAGGTCATGTATGCATTTTTGGGTGCGGCGAAATTAATTATTCTATTTTTCTGCATCACACCCTATATTGCCCTGCTGATCATAGCGTAGTAAATGTTAATGCGGTTATTTCTCAAAACCGGGCTGGTAATTTTTTGCCTGAGTCTGTTGTCATGCGTTATGTCCGATCAGGGTTATCAAACATCAGAAATTTCTGGTGACTACAAAGTAACGAATGTAAAAAATTTTATCGACGCGTTCAATCAACGCGATCTTGAGAAAATGCTTTCTCTGGTCAGCCATGACATGCAATGGTTTTTTATCAATGGAGACAAACTCATACATGAAACAGCTAACAGATCAGAATTGTCTCTTGCAATGGAAAAGTATTTTTCAGACTGTGAAACATGCCAGTCCAGGCTGGTTAAACTCATATCGAGTAATGCACGTGTCAGTGCAATTGAAGAGGCTAGCTGGGATTCGGATAAGGAACGTAAGTCCCAGCGTAGTTTATCGGTTTATGAATTTGAAGGAGAACTGATAAAACGAGTATATTATTTCCCCGAAGAGTAATGTCAGGACTATTAACTGGATAATCTTCGTTTACGCATCCACCAATACACCGGTAATCCAGAGAGTATCAAGCCAATGCCCACCAGGAGCGCATCTTTTCCAATACCCGAAATTGCCCATAGGGTATACACCATGGCCAGTATCGTAGTCAGCAGGGCGAGCCAGTCTTTGGCGATTGTCTGCTTACTGATGATCAACTTCAATTCATAAAGTGCGGTAAACAAATACGGCACCAAAACCATCAAGGTTGCCAGCAAAATCGAGAAGGTGAATAAGGCGACCAGTCCATCAGTGTAATTCGAAATTGCGATAAACGAGACAAAGCCACTGGAGATCAACAAGCCCTTAACAGGAACCCCATGTGCATTGCCTTTAAAGACCGCTGGCAACAAGCCATCGTGTGCTGCGGCCATCGGCATTTGACCCTGTAACAAGATCCAGCCATTCAAAGCGCCAAAACAACTGATCACCGCGCCTACGGCAACCAGCGTACCCGCCCACTCGCCCCACAGGATCTTTGCGGCATCGGCAAACGGTGCGTTCGAGCTGACCAGGTCTACGTGCGGGATCACACTCAAAATAGTTGTGGTACTGGAAATGTACACCACGGCTGCTATCAAAAAACCCAATAAGGTGGCACGCGGTATGGTCTTGACCGGATCTTCGACATTATCCGCCGGTATAGTTGCCGATTCCAAGCCCAGGAAAGCCCATAAGGTTAGCGCGGCGGTAGCAGTCACAGCATTGAATGTTGTCTTCTCACTCTTATTCAAGGGCTCAAACTGGCTCACATCAAAATACAAAAAAACCGCAATACCAATTATGATCAAGGGAGTAAGTTTTAACACGGTAGTGATCACTTGCACATAACCGGCATGGCGTACACCACGGCAATTCACCAGGGTCAGTGTCCAGATCGCGGCTAAAGCAACCACAACCCCCAATAAGGGCGTTTCACTCAGTTGGGGGAAAAAGTAACTTAAATACGAAACCATCGCGACCGAAATGGCCGCATTGCCACACCATAAGGAGACCCAATAACCCCAGGCAACCGTGAATCCGGCCACGTCACCAAAGCCTTTACGGGTGTAGGCATAAGGACCACCCTGGGCCGGCATTTTACGGCTGAGACGAACAAATACCAAAGCCGTCATCAATGCACCAAAGGCGGTGACTATCCAACCGATAATACTAATGCCCCCGTACTCGGCCAGTGAGGATGGCAATAAAAATATTCCTGAGCCGACCATATTACCGACCACCAGCGAAACACACATCCAGAACCCGAGTTTTTTACTTGCAGTGCGCATACGGTATTTTTCTCAATCAATGACTTAAGCTGCGGAATTTACTTATATAATCCACTCACTGTTCAGCATACAATAACATTTATGACTCATTTAGTTGGAAAAGAATATCTGGCGGCCATCGAACCTGTTGACCACAATAACGCACATACCTTACCGGCATTCATGTACCTGGATGAAGATATTCTGGGTCTTGAAAAAACTGCGGTTTTGGAAAATTCCTGGCAACTGGTCGGACATGTGTCGCAACTACAGCGTAGTGGTGATCATATTGTGGCAGAGCTTGGCAACAAACCGGTAATTGTTGTTCGCAATGCCGATAATGAAATAAATGCCTTTATTAATGTATGTCGTCACCGCGGTGGACCCTTGGCGTACGAGAACGGTCACAGCAACATGCTGGTATGCAAGTACCATGGTTGGACTTATACCCTCGACGGTGCCTTAAAAGTGGCACCGGAAATGAACAACACACCCAATTTTGATACCTGTCAGTTTCATTTACCGAAAGTCAAACATGCCATCTGGCAAAATCTGGTTTTTGTCAATGTATCAGACACTGCAGTGGTACCGAAACTTGAGACCATGCTTGATGGCATTGCACAAAACATAGTGCCCATTGATCTGGCACAAATGCAATTTAGCCATAGCGATACCTATTATGTAGCGTGTAACTGGAAAGTCTACATGGATAATTATCTCGAAGGCTATCATTTGCCAATGGTGCATCCCGAGCTGAATAAAATGCTTGACTATCGCAGTTATCAAACCACACTACATCCCTGGTACAGTTACCAGTTCAGTCCATTGGAACAAGTTGACAATCCATCAAATTTCTATGGCGAAGGCAAAGCCCATTACTATTGTGTTTTTCCCAATCTGATGTTGAATATTTTGCCGGGTCGTTTGCAGACCAATCGCGTTAGCGCGTTGAATAGTGGTGAAACTCTGGTAACTTTTGATTATTTTTACAGCGACATAGATTCACAAGAAACTCAACAATTCATCGAACAAGACATTGCCTTGAGTGATGAAATACAAAAAGAAGACATCCAGATATGCGAAGCCGTGCAAAAAGGTTTACAATCCGGCTGCTATGAACAGGGACGCTTGAATATGCTACGTGAAACTGGCGTATTACATTTCCAGGAATTACTCCGACAACAACTCCGGCTCATCGCCACTTAGGAAACACCATGTTCACCAAGGCCATTGTGCGCACCCCTGCCCGCTCCATGATTGACGGGATCACCTCTGCGAGTCTGGGCAAACCCAACCATAGTTTGGCACTTGAACAACACGCTCAGTATATTATTGCTCTTGAGTCATGTGGTTTAGACGTAATCATCCTTCCCGCATTGGAAGATTTTCCCGACTCGTGTTTTGTGGAAGATGTTGCCCTGCTCTCTGATGACTGCGCCATCCTGACCCGCCCCGGGGCATACAGCCGGCGTGACGAAGGCAAACACATCCTGGCCACCCTCGAGGAATTTTACCCCGAAGTGGAAAAGATCAGCTCGCCTGGCACTGTAGATGCCGGAGACATCATGATGGTGAACGATCATTTCTACATTGGTTTGTCGGAGCGCACAAATCAGTTTGGCGCGAGACAAATGCAATCAATCCTTGGCAAGCATGGCCTGACGGCATCAACCGTAAATTTGAAAAATGTCTTGCATTTGAAAACCGGTGTAGCCTACCTGGAAAATAATAATTTACTGGCCTGTGGTGAGTTTTTGCAGAAACCCGAATTTCAGGATTTCAATATTATAGAAGTTCCGGAATCTGAAAGTTATGCCGCTAACAGCATCTGGATAAATGACACTGTAATTATGCCAGCAGGTTTTCCGGAAACTCGTAAACTTATTGTTGGCGCAGGATATGAAGTGCTTGAATTGGATGCGTCAGAGTTTCAGAAACTCGACGGTGGATTGAGTTGTCTATCGCTCAGATTTTAACGCTCAATAAAGCCAGCAGCAAAACAGCCAACAAATACTGTAACGCAATACCGGGGCCAGTGATAATACTCAGTATTGTTGCAATCAATAACAGGTAAACGGGCACTAAGGTGATTGCCACGCTATAGCGGAAAGTTGAAATAAATTCCTTTTCCTGAATTCTTGGACGAATATAATATTTCCAGATCAGGTATGGCAGCCATAAATTTACCTTGAGTAAAGCTTTTAGAATTGCACTTAGTCCGGCCTTGAGGCGGGGCGTCTTTACCTCGATTACGGGAACCTCTGAAGCAATCCATTGATTCAAAAGTACCGGGTCCTGAAAATCTGTACCACTTGCCCTTAACTGCTTTTCTATTTCCGGATAATTCTTGACAGGAATATCCGTGGTCAGGCGCTTTAAGGCTGTCTGGACATTGCGTCGCAAATGTTCGGTCATCTCTTTAGGGTTTTCTGCTCGATATTTTTGTACCGGGATCGGATCCCCGAAATAGATAGAGACCCTATCCGGCCATTGATCCGCCTGCTTATAATTCAGACCGATTGGCAGCAATTCCAGTTGTGTATCCGGGCGAGTTTCCAATTCCTGAAACACGATACGGGTAAAACCCTTACTGAGGTTACGTACACGGCGTTGGATATTATGATTCGCCTCTGGAAACGCCAATAGAGTTCCATTTTTGGAGAACTCCTGGATACAAAAATCAAAAACTTCCCGATTTTTCCCCAAGCTTGCATAGCCATCACGTAAACGATAAATTGGAACCAGACCAAAGAATTTCAATAATTTGGCAATCCACGGATTTTTAAATACATTTGCGCGAGTCAGATAGTGTGCAAAGCCAGGCAAGTGAGAAGCAATTAACAAAGGGTCCAGCAAGGCATTTTGATGATTCGGCAATAGAAAAACCGGCTTGTGCTTTGGTATGCGTTCAAGTCCGATAATTCGGATTTTTTTATAATAGAAAAAAAACCCCAGTCGCAAATAGGTTTTAACCAAATATTTTATTGTATTTTTTATCATGCTTTATTTTATGCAGGCAACATCAACTAGGTCTTTGCATTACAATAGCCAGATCACCATTGCGTTTACCACTATAAAGAAAATACCCTGCGATGTCTAAAGTCCAAAAAGTCGCTATATTGCTTTTTGACCATGTTGAAGTTCTCGACTTCAGCGGTCCATTTGAAGTATTTTCAGTAACCGGCAGGAAGAATGGTAGTAAGCCGTTTAATGTTTATACCGTGGCCGAACAAAGCCCGGTTCAGGCACGTAATGCTCTTGGCATCATTCCACATTACATTTTTACTGACGCACCAGCACCAGATATTCTCGTGATTCCGGGTGGCGGTGGCTACCAGTCCGATGGCACAGCATTCGGTTCGCGTAAAGAAATGCATAATCCGGTTTTGCTAAACTGGATAAAAGAAGTTTACCCGGAGTGTCAAAATATTTTATCCGTATGCACGGGCGCTTTGCTTTTGGCAAAAGCCGGATTAAGCAAAAACCTCAATGCTACAACCCATCACATGGCATTTGATTCCTTGCGGGCCGCTGATCCCAGTGTGACGGTACTGGAAGATCAAAGAATCGTAGATAATGGAAAAATAATTTTTTCTGGTGGGATATCTGCCGGCATAGACGCCTCGTTTCATCTGGTCAGTCGTCTACTCGGTGAAACGGTTGCACTTAATACAGCAAAATACATGGAATACCACTGGAAACCACAAACATGAGAGCCTTATTCAAAACCCTGAAATACCTGATCATTATTTCGCTGGTCCTGGTGGTTGCTGTTTATGCCAGCCTGTTGCCTAAACCGTTCATGACCCATGTGCAAGAACCGGTTAGCAGCACACCTAAAGCTTTTAGCGGCCAGCTCAAAGTCATAAGCTTTAATCTTGGCCTGCTGGATATTCGTGTACTCGGTAAAAGCGTGTTCAAACCCACCGAGTTTATCGAGGAGCGTGCCAAACACATTCCACATGCACTGTTGCAACGAAATGCCGACGTGATCGCATTGCAAGAGATATACGAAAAACGCGATATCGAATTCTTTATTCAGAAATTAAAACAGGAGTATCCGTATTACTTTTTTGCGCACAAAAGCCTGATCAAGCTGAATAACGGATTGATGGTGTTTTCCAAATACCCCTTCATTCGCACCATGAGCGAGTCACAGCAAGAAAAAGGTCCGATTGATGAAATGTTAATTGCCGATCGCGGCATTCTGTCTACGGTAATCAAACTCACTGATCAAAAACGCGTGAATTTGATCAATTTGCATGCCACGTCTGGTGGCACATTAAACCGGCAAGACGATGACAATATTAATCTGATGCGAACCCGGCAGTTGGAACAGGCCTTGAAACTTGCCCTAACCAATAATACGGAATATCAGATCATACTTGGCGACTTTAACGCCGGACCAAGATTCTCCGCGATCAATTACAAATATTTGCTCGAAAACGATTTCACCGATGTTTACGCGGCCTACGCGCAACAGCGTGGCATAACCCCGAAACCCACCTGGACTGGAGACAATCCACTCAACGCAATGCGCGGCTACACAGCTGCCGAAGCCCAGCTCATCGACCACATTTATATTTCAAGACGCTTACGAACGGATAGCCGTATTCGCTCGGCGAGACGCGTGTTTGATGAAAATATTGTTGAAGTGGATGGAAAAATGTATCCACTCTCGGATCATTATGGCGTTGAAGTGCTATTACAAATAAAATAATTATTCTAAGACTATGTAATGTTTTTTACTTTTATTTACTAGCTGATTAATTCATTAAAAAAACTAACAAACTGAACTATATGCATTTAACCGTTTAGTGTTAAGAGCAAAAGTTTCCAATTTTTCTGCGTCGCAGCATAAATACTGTTTCAAAACTGGAACAGTTGTACGCTCTTTGTCTTTTATATTTATTCTAAGAATAAATAATCAGTTTAATTGATAAAAAATACGTGAAAAATTTTATATTAAAGGCGTATACTCATCCGAAAGCTGCGCAACAAAGGGAGATTAAAAATGAAATCTAATTCTGTTATTTTATTTATCGCATTAACCTTTACAATCTTATTCACGCATTGCATTCATGCTGATGTAGTAGTTTTAGATGACCA
>JABDMI010000105.1 GCA_013001575.1 Gammaproteobacteria bacterium | reverse complement strand
ATTTACTCGGGGTACTTTGCCGTCTCGGAAGCCGCGGCGGTCACGGCCTTGTATGTGTTTATTGTTGAAGTGTTGATCTTGCGTGAGATTCCTTTTAAACGCTTACCCGGATTGATCCGTGAGTCCATGTTAATGGTGGGCGGGATCTTAATAATTCTTGGGGTTTCCCTGGCTTCAACCAATTATTTGATCGATGCCGATATTCCAACGCGCTTATTTGAATGGGTCAATTCGCATATCCAGAGTCCTTTAGGTTTTCTATTATTGTTAAATGTGTTTTTATTGATATTGGGCGCATTTTTAGATATTTTTTCAGCAATTGTCTTGATCATTCCTTTGTTGTTACCGGTTGCACTGGGATTCAATATCCACCCGGTACATTTGGGCATTATTTTCCTGGCCAATATGCAGATAGGCTATATGACACCACCAGTGGGCCTGAATTTATTCATTGCCAGCTATCGATTCGAGCGCTCGATTATCCAGTTATACAAGGCTACGTTGCCATTTTTGCTGATTTTGCTTCTCTCGGTGCTAATCATTACTTACTTGCCAAGTTTGTCCTTATTCCTGATTACGTAAACGGCACGAATTGTTGAGAGTATCGTGATAAATTGTAAAAGTGAGCATATGTGGTTATTTGTGCCTTGCAACAAAGGTTAATTTATTGATGTATATAGCAAATTCTGAATAATTCCATTGCCTCGGAACGGTGATTGTGCTGTAATCTCGATAAGCTTTCACAGTATTAAGTAAAATTATGCAAATACTTTCTAACTGTCTGAAATTAAAAACTTTACATATAAAATCTAAAAGGGTTTTTCTGCAGAATTGCAGATAATTTTTTTATCCATGGATCACAATAAAAGTCGAGCCAACCGCACCTTGAGTGCGTCAACGGAATTACAGGTCATCAAGGCCGCAATCGACTTTGCCCAATTGTCTGGTAACGGATCACAAGGTGGCTTGGCCAAAGCCTTGCTGAGTTTGTGCGATATTGCCAAAGCCGACCACGCTTTTTTTATTCCGATTGATGAAGATCTTGCGTTTGGCGAGATTGTTGCGACCGATGATATTTGTTTTAGCATACTGGCTGAAAACCTGAGAACCACCAAGAACGGCATTAACTTAACCATTAATGATCTTCCTAATGTTGCACGCGCTGTCATTCAGGGCAAAAGTTTTGAAGTTCTTGACAGTCTTTTTATCGAGCAAGGGATTTTGAAGAATGCCCTTACGCGTGCACGCATTGGTTCAATCTTGCTACTCGGCGTTGGGGATGCGCATAATTTGCATGGCTTAATGGGGGTCAGTTGTGAAGGGCCGGTTACACGATGGCCGAGTGATGCCTTATTGCTGTTGCGCTTGATCACGGCGAGTTTCACCCCCTGGATGGAAAGCCACAAAACTGCTAATCAGTTAAAAATCACCAATGAACGTCTGGACCTCGCCATGGAAAGCTCCAACGATGGTTGGTGGGAATGGAATAAACACACTGACGAAGTGTTTTTTTCCAAGCGTTGGCACGATCTGCTGGGTTACGGCAAAGCAGAAGGAAAAGAATATCTGGCCGACTGGTCACCGATCTTACATCCGGACGATGTTTCCGAAAGTCAGGAAAATATGCAAGCGCTGCTTAAACGCGAAATCGATTCGTTTGAAAATGTTGCCCGTATGCGCCACAAGCGTGGTGATTATCGCTGGATCTTGACCCGTGCCAAAGGCCTTTACAATCAGGCCGACGAACTGGAAAAACTCCTTGCCGTGCAACTTGATATTACCGAGCGAATTTTGCATGAGGCCCAGTTCAAACGCGAAAAAGAGAATGCCTCGGTAACCCTGGATGCTATCGGTGATGGTGTTATTTCGACTGATACCGATGGCGTGGTCGAGTACCTCAATCCGGTAGCCGAACAACTCACCGGCTGGCATATGGAAGACGCAATGGGTTTGCCAATCAAGGAAATATTCCGGGTGTTTCATGAAGAAACTTGTGAACCAATCGAGAATCCCCTGATGTTGTCCATGCGTCGCAAAAACAAGATCAAATCGATTCGCCCGAGTCTAATGGTCAAACGCGATGGTACCGAACAATTCATTGAATCAACGGCTGCACCCATTCGTAGTTCCAATGACAAAACCCAGATTGTTGGCGGGGTTTTGGTCTTTCACGATGTCACCGAATCTCGCGAACTCAATCGGCGCCTGAGTTATCACGCCAGTCATGACATTCTGACCGGACTGGTCAATCGCACCGAATTTGAAAAACAACTGGCCACCACCATTTCCAAAGTAGACAGCCACAGTCATGTATATGCCTTGTGTCATCTGGATATCGATCGTTTTAAAATGATCAATGATACCTGTGGGCATGCGGCTGGTGATCTGCTCTTGAGCCAGCTAGGCGCTTTGTTTAAATCCAAGATCCGCTGGCGAGATATCGTGGCACGTATCGGCTCAGATAACTTCGGCTTGATCTGTGAGATCAATAGCATGGAAGAAGCCCAGCAGGTCATTGAAGAATTGCGTGTGGCGGTAAATGATTTTCAGTTTATTTGGGATGACCGCTCATACAACATGACGGTCAGTATTGGTCTGGTGCCTATTACCAGCGGCGAAACCACCGTGGAAGAATTACTGACCACGGCCGAAAGCGCTTGCACAGCAGCCAAAGAGGGCGGACGCAACCGGGTTCATATATTCAAGGAAAATGATCTGGACATGATCCGGCGCAAACGTGAAATGCAATGGGCGGCCAGGATCACGTCGGCACTGGATGAAGATCGTTTCGAGATCTTCCGCCAGTTCATCCATCCTCTTGATGACAACCCTGAAGATAAAATGCATTTCGAATTATTGCTGCGCATGAAAGATGAAAACGGTAAAACCATATCGCCTTCTTTGTTCATCGCGGCAGCAGAACGCTATGGCTTGATCAAGCGGATCGATAAATGGGTGATTCAAAATACCTTCCGCTGGTTAGTCTCGGAAGCCGATGAACGTGACCGTTTGGCCATGTGTTCCATAAATTTGTCCGGGCAAAGTATGTCAGACGATAAATTCCTGGACTATGTTATCGAGCAATTTGAATTCAGTGGTTTGAACCCGGAGTTGATCTGTTTCGAGATTACTGAAACCGCGGCGATCGCCAGTTACGCCAAAGCCACACACTTTATCGAAACTCTGAAAAACCTTGGCTGCAAGTTTGCGCTGGATGATTTTGGCACCGGACACGCTTCCTTTGGCTATCTCAAGCAATTCCCCGTGGATTACCTCAAGATTGACGGCAGTTTTGTAAAAGGCATTGTCAACGACCCGATCGACCGGGAAATGGTGCGTACCATTAACCAGATCGGCCACCTGACCGGCAAAAAAACCATTGCCGAGTTTGCCGAGAATGCTGAAATTATCCGTATTTTAAAAGAGCTTGGGGTTAATTACGCCCAGGGCTTTGGCTTCTCGCAACCCGAACAGGTGAATCGCAACATTGCCTGATTCTATTGTGCTCGTTTAATTTTCTTAATCAGCTGATCTCTGCGTTCAATCCAGGGCGTTCAATCCAGGGCGTTCAATCCAGGGCGTCTCAATCGACAAATTCAAAACGCATCGACAGGTCAATGGCGCGTACATGTTTTGTCAGACTGCCAGACGAAACAAAATCCACGCCGGTTTCTGCGTAGTCGCGTAAGGTATCCAGGTTGATATTGCCCGACGCTTCCAGCTTGGTATCGGCCTCAAAATTCTTACAAATTTGAACGGCCAGTCGAATATCCTCGAAACTGAATTCGTCCAGCATAATGATGTCGGCTCCGGCCGCCAGGGCTTCGTGAAACTCCTGCATGTTCTCAGTTTCTACTTCCAGGGTTAATTCGGGGTGTTGTTGCCGGGCATTGTGAATGGCTTTTTCGATTCCGCCGGACGAAATGATGTGGTTTTCTTTGATCAGGAAGGCATCGTACAAACCGATGCGATGATTATGCGAACCGCCACAGCGTACCGCGTACTTTTGGGCATTACGCAAGCCGGGAATGGTTTTGCGTGTGTCGAGCACCTTGCACTGGGTGCCGCTGACTTGTTCGGCATAAATGGCCGAAACGGTGGCGGTGCCAGACAAAGTTTGTAAAAAATTAAGCGCCGTGCGTTCACCCGTCAGAACGGCGCGCGCCGGTCCCTTGATGCTCACCAAGAGACTGTCTTCCGCGACAATGTCGCCATCTTTTACATTCCACTCAAGTGTAATGTTCCCGTCCAGTTGCCGGAAAGTTTCATTCACCCAGGCCAGTCCGCATATTACGGCCTGTTCGCGACAGAACACCTTGGCATGGGCTTGCTGGTTTTCCGGAACCAGGGCAGCGGTCACATCGCCGGAACCCACGTCTTCTGTCAAGGCGCGTTCAACCATGGCGTGAATTTCGGAGGGCGCCGGCTGTTTGGGCGTATTTTTATCGGTCATTTTGCTTTTTGTGTTCGGGTGGCCATTAAAGGTGCACAATTATAAGTGAATCGCTTGTCAGAGTCGCGAGGCAGGGCTTTTTTTGCCGGCATCTGCTAAAATGCGCCTTTCATTTGCACTACACATCGCACAGGAGAGCCTGCTATGGCGCATCAACTTCCCGAACTTCCTTATGCATTAGACGCACTGGAACCGCATATCTCGAAAGAAACCCTTGAATATCACTATGGCAAACATCACGCCGGCTACGTGGGCAAATTGAATGCCGCGATCGAAGGTACCGATCAGGCTGAAATGTCGCTCGAAGACCTGGTTAAAAATGCCGATGGTGGAGTTTTCAACAATGCGGCCCAGATCTGGAACCACAGTTTTTACTGGAATTGCCTGAGCCCAAATGGCGGAGGCGAACCTGAAGGCGCACTGGCCGATGCAATTGATTCTGCATTTGGTTCATTTGCCGAGTTCAAAAAACAATTCAGTGCCAAAGCCGCCACATTATTTGGGTCCGGTTGGGCCTGGTTGGTGAAAAACACCGATGGTTCTTTGAGTATTGCCCAAACCGCCAATGCCGATACCCCACTGACGGGTGATGCCACACCATTGCTTACTTGTGACGTATGGGAACATGCGTATTACATTGATTACCGTAATGCCCGCCCGGGTTACATCGAGGCTTTCTGGAATCTGGTCAACTGGGAATTCGTAAGCGCGAACTTTTCAGCTTGATTACAGACTAACTGCTGTAATGAAGCCAATACAAAGTCCCTGCGTACAGGTATGTGAACTGGACGCAGGCAATGTATGTACAGGGTGTTTGCGAACCCGTGACGAGATCGCCCGCTGGGTTAGCATGAGTGAGCAGGAGCGT
>JABDMI010000104.1 GCA_013001575.1 Gammaproteobacteria bacterium | reverse complement strand
TCGCGTTTGTCGCTGTCGGGGTCGTCGTCGCCAACCCAGGATTCAAACCAGTCACCGAGAATATACAAGGCATCGAGTTTGCCTTGGGAGGCTTCGAGGTCTTGAATAAACTGGATGAACTGACGCGTTATCTCAGGCTTATCTGCATCAATATGCAAATCCGAGATAAAGATCGTGCAACGTTCCTTTAACACCATGCCTGTTTACTCCGGAATTTTAGTGCGTAGTTTTTGTTTGCTTTGATCAACTTGTTCTTGCGCCTTTTCAGTTTGTGATTTTTCAGTGCCTTCCGATTTTTCCGTTTCTGTATTTTCCGGTTCGGCATCTTCCGATTCGGCATCTTCCGGTTCGGCAACAACGATCGGCTCCATGGGAATTTCCTCATCGCTGGCCATCACCCGCATGGATTTCACAATAAAGGGCTCCACCGGAACATCTTTACTGAAATCGCCACCGGCCGCGGTGGGTTTGCTGGCTACCTCTTGCAAGAGTGGCATGCCATACAGCACTTCACCAAACACCGCATAGCCCCAGCGGTCTGCACGTGGGTCGAGTTTGGTGTTGTCCACCAGATTGATGTAAAACTGGGCCGCCGCGGAATGCGGGGCGTTCACGCGGGCCATGGCGATGGTGCCGGTCAGGTTACTCAGGCCATTGCCGGATTCATTCACGATCGGGTCACGGGTGACCAATGCCCTGAATTCTTCATCATGCCCGCCACCTTGTGCGACAAACTCCGGGATAACGCGATGAAAGACGGTGTTGTTGTAATGCCCGGATTCCACGTATTGCAAAAAATTATGCGTGGTCAAAGGTGCGCGTAATGCATTGAGTTCAAGATAAATCTTGCCATGATTGGTCACCACTTCAATGTGCGGAAAGGCATCGTAGGCAGAAAGCGGTTTCACTTGTTGGCTTGGTTGCGGCGTTTCGGCGTGTACAGATACACTTCCGGTCAATGCAAGCGCGCTGAAAACAGCGATAAAACACAGGGATTGAGCAAACAACGGAACGAGGCGCATAAGATTTCCTTTTGATATCGGTTGATTTATCCAGACAATCTATCCGGATGTTGGGGCGCATTGCTTCAAACCAATATGATACTTTACTCCGAACTCTGCGTCAGGTGCTGGTGAGTCGTGCAGCAACGGGTTATTATGCGCGCATGACAAGTAATAAACCCACACCAATTTCGCGTTTTGCCCCCAGTCCTACCGGCAATATTCATTTGGGCAATGTACGCACCGCGCTGTTCAGTTACCTTCTGGCCAAGCATTTGCATGGCGATTTTATTCTGCGTTGTGAAGACACTGATCAAGAACGCAGCGACGAGGCATTTTTGCAGCAACAACAGCGTGACCTGCGCTGGCTGGGGCTTGATTGGAGTGCTGGCCCCGACATGGACTCCGCGCACGGGCCTTATCGCCAATCACAGCGTTTTGAAATTTATGATGGTTTTTATAAAGATCTGATCGAGAAGGGCATCGCCTATGCGTGTTTTTGTAGCCCGCAAGAGCTTAAGATGATGCGCAAAGCGCAAATGCAATCCGGACGTCCGCCTCGCTATTCGGGAACCTGCCGACATTTGTCGGCTGACGAGGTCGCGGCAAAATTCACCAATGGCGAGAAAGCCAGTTTACGCTTCCGGGTGCCGTCGGACGAGACCATGCAGTTGCACGATCTGGTGGTTGGCGAAAAAACCTACCACAGCAACGATATTGGGGATTTTATTATTCGTCGTTCGGATGGCACGCCGGCCTTCTTTTTTTGTAACGCCATTGATGATTCCCTGATGGGTGTTACGCATGTGTTGCGTGGCGTGGATCATCTCACCAACACGCCGCGACAGCTGATGATCCTGAACGCCTTGAATCTGCGCGCCCCCGAATACGGTCATATCTCCCTGGTAGTGGGTGCCGATGGCGGGCCATTGTCGAAACGCGATGGCAGCACCGGGGTAAAGGATCTGCGTGAGGCCGGGTATTTACCCGAAGCGATCGTGAATCATCTGGCGCGTCTGGGTCATCATTACGCCAATAACGACTTGATGCCACTGGCGCAATTGGCAAAAGAGTTTGCCCTGGAGCATTGTGGCCGCTCGCCTTCCAAACACGATCCGGTGCAGTTATTGCATTGGCAAAAAGAAGCGGTCCTGGCGGCGGATGAATCCGAACTGTTGGCCTGGCTGGCACCGTGGCTGGAACAAAGTCCTGCCTATCAGGCCAGTAATCCGGAAACCCGTTCGCATTTTTTCCAAACCATTAAAGACAATATTGCTCTGCCGGTTGATGCGGTGCAATGGGCGGATAAACTTCTGGGCGATTCTGTGGCGTATTCGGACAAGGCACGTGAGCAATTGCAATCCGCCTCGGCGGAATTGTTCGATGATCTCGCCGACCGCGTAAAACAAAATGAAACTCAGGCCTTTGGAGCACTGGTCAAGGAATCAGGCAAGGCACTGGGAATCAAAGGCAAGGCCTTGTTCATGCCGATCAGGGCGGCGTTAAGCGGTGAAACATTTGGTCCGGAAATGCCGCGCATCGCCGAACTCCTGGGGCCGGAAAAAATAATCCAGCGATTGCACAAAGCCCAAGAGCAAATCGTCTAGAATCATTGATCATACGTTAAAACATTGCACTACCAGCAGTAGCCACACCCCATGATAAAAATCTACAACAGCCTCAGTCAACAAAAAGAAACTCTGGAACCGCTAGAGCCCAATCACGTACGCATGTATGTGTGTGGCATTACGGTGTATGACTTTTGTCATGTCGGGCATGCGCGTTGTTATGTGGTGTTTGATACCGTGGTGCGTTATTTGCGTTTTCACGGGTATAACGTGGAATACGTTCGTAACATCACCGACGTCGATGACAATATTATCAATCGTGCGGCCAGAGACAATATCAGTGAAAAGGAATTGGTGGATGTGTTCACCACCGCCATGCACGAAGATTTTGACGCGCTGAATATTTTAAAACCGGAGCATGAGCCGCGTGCCACCGAAACCATCGCGGGTATGCAGGACATTATCGAGACCTTGATCGAAAAAGGTCTGGCGTATCAGGGTAAAAATCCCGACGGCAGCAACAATGACGTGTTTTTTGCCGTGGACGAGTATGAGAATTACGGTCAGTTATCGGGTCGCAGTCTGGATGATCTGCAGGCCGGTACGAGGGTTGAAGTAAATCCGGCCAAACGCAACCCCTTCGATTTCGTGTTGTGGAAACTGGCCAAACCGGGTGAACCTGCCTGGGATTCGCCCTGGGGCGAAGGCCGGCCCGGTTGGCATATTGAGTGCTCGGCCATGTCGCGGCTGCATTTCGGTGATCATTTTGATATCCATGGTGGCGGCATGGATCTGAAATTCCCGCACCATGAGAACGAACTCGCGCAATCCTGCGGCGCCAGTGGTGAGGACTTTGTAAACATCTGGATGCACAACGGTTTTGTGAATATTGATAACGAGAAAATGTCCAAGTCTCTGGATAATTTTTTCACCATTCGTGAAGTGCTTAAACATTACCACCCGGAAGAGGTGCGCCTGTTCTTGTTGGGCAGTCATTATCGGGGTCCGATTAATTATTCTGATAAAGAGCTGGATAATGCCCGGGGCGGACTGCAACGTTTATACAACGCCATACGCGGTCTGGATGCCAGTGTGAATGCGGCCACCGATACCCAGTTCGAGCACGATTTTAACCAGGTCATGAATGACGACTTCAATACGCCGAAAGCACTCGCGGTCCTGTTTGAACTTGCAAGACACATCAACACCATCAAAGAAGAACATGGCAAACGCGCCAATGCCAAGGCGGCTTTGCTGGTCAAGCTTGGTCAAGTGCTGGGTCTTTTTTACGATAGCGCGGATAATTATTTGCAATCCGGATCTGACCTGAGTCTTTCGGTAGACGAGATTGAAAGCTTGATCACGCAACGCAATCAGGCACGGGCCGACAAGGACTGGGCCGAAGCCGACCGCGTGAGAAACGAATTATTGTCACACGGAGTCGTTCTGGAAGACGCTTCAGGTAAAACCACCTGGCGACGCGAATAAGATACATAAAACGGATTTACTATGACGGACAATCTAAAACGGATCGAAAAAACCCACATCAAAGCACTGCGTTTGACCTTGCTCATCTGGGCCGTAATTGTTTGTGGTGTGTTGGGTGTCATTGCCTATGTGGCGCGCGATGAGATCTTGATGCCGGGTATTTTCTTGATCGCTGTCCTGGTCTTTGCACTGCTGATCATCAAATACCCTCGCAAAGTGTACGACTACACCTTTTACGGATTGGTGGACGATGTTTTTTATGTGCAAAAGGGCATGTGGTTCAAAACCCGTACTGCGGTTGCGCAAAACCGCATTCAGCACACCGATGTGCAACAAGGGCCGATCGCACGTCGCTATGACCTGGCCACGCTCACCATGCACACCGCGGGCATGAAAGAAGCCGACATTCAGATATCCGGTTTGTCGCACAGTGATGCGATCGCGTTGCGCGATCACTTACTCGAACTGAACAAAGCCGCATTAACCAAGCTAACACCCAAAGCCGGTGAAAAACCCGCATTGCTCAAAGACGAATTATCGGATCTGAGTCCCGGCGAACATTGCATTGCTACCAGTGTGCTGGCCTTACGGGCCGGCGAAGAAGAATAAATGGCCAGGCTGCAGGAATACGAATCACTTGAGCCAATGCGTTTGCATCAGCTGTCTCCGATATTTTTATTTCTGGACACCATTAAAGAATTTTTTCTGTTGATAATCCTGATCCTGTTTACCAGCCGTTCCAGCAGCTGGGAGTTGTATGGCATAGGGTTTGCAGCAATTTTTGTATTGGTGCGCATGATCTCATTCCGGTTTTTTAAATACTGGATCCTGCCGCATGAACTGGTGGTGAAAAGCGGTGTTTTTTTTCGTCAAGAAAGACACATTCCGTATGAACGGGTGCAAAATATCAATCAAACCCAGGGTCCCTTGCATCGCTTGTTCGGGGTTGGAAAAGTGCAGCTTGAGTCAGCCTCGGGCACCAAGCCCGAAGCCGAATTCAATGTGATCTCTCTGGCCGCGATTAATGCGATCCGCAATGCGGTTGAAAAACGTTCCAGCGACAAAGGCTCGGATGAACAGGCCGGGGTTGCGGCGGTGGAAGCCCCGGTAAAACCGGCACCTTTGCTCGGATTAGCTGCAATAGATCTGGTCAAGCACGGCGTGATCACCAATCAAGGCATGATCCCGGTCGCGATCGTAATGGGTTTTCTGTTTCAACAAGAAGAGTTTTTATACGATCTGGTCTTGCCAAAATTACAAGTCATATTTCCGAGTTTGTCGACCCTGGATCCGGCCGCTTTGGTCGCAACGCCCTTGCTATTGATCAGCGCGCTTATTGGCCTGGTGCTGTTCGCATTAATGTTTTTTTGGGTATTATCCATAGCCGTTTCGTTTTTCAGATTCTTCGGGTTCACCTTAAGCAAACAGCAAGACAAGTTAAAAGCCGAAATGGGATTATTGACCCGGCATACCGCGAGCGCCCCGCTGAGGCGAATTCAAAAGATCACCCTACAAGAGGGTGTATTACACCGTCTTTTTAAAGCGGCAAGTATTACCTGTAAAACGGCCGGCAATGCTCCCGATAATAATAGTCAATCCAAAAGTTTTCATTACCTCGCGCCACTCATAGACAGATCCCGGGTTCAGGAGTTTTTAGACAATGTACAGGCTGAGATCCCGTGGCAGCAGTTGTTCGACAACAATACGCATTGGACAGCCATCCCTTTTAGAGCCTGGACACGCATGGTCAAGATTCCGCTATTGCTAAGTTTGATCGCGGGAGTTGTTTTATGGTTTGTCGCGCCGTGGTGGGCATTACTGGTGATTCCCCTGTGTGCCTGGAGTATTTATGCCACGCGCAAGCTAGCCAGATCGATGGCGTATTGGCAAAGTGGCGATCTGATCGCCTATAAAAGTGGCTGGTTATCCAAACGCTTGAGTGTGGTGCAATTGAAAAAAGCGCAAGTGGTGCGTTTGTCAGAGAATCCCTTTGACCGTCGTCGAAATATGGCGAGTTTGTATGTGGACACGGCGGGCTTTTCCATGGCCGACCACAATATTGATATTCCTTATCTGGACAAGCCCAATGCCTTGCATTTACAGGACGAGATCAATCAGGCTTTATGTCGTTTGGAATTCGAGTGGTAATTTAGATATTTTCACTTTTCATCGCTAGCCTGAGCGGCCAGCAAAGTATTGTGCATTAACATCGCCACGGTCATGGGGCCAACGCCACCGGGCACCGGAGTGATCCAGGCCGCGCGTTCAGCGGCAAGATCGAATTCCACGTCGCCACACAGTTTGCCGTTGTTCAGGCGGTTCATGCCAACATCGATCACAGTGGCGCCAGGCTTGATCCACTCGCCTTTGACCAGACCGGGTTTACCGACCGCGACCACCAGAATATCAGCGCGACCAACATGGGTTTCAAGATCCTGGGTGAATTTATGACAAACCGTTACGGTCGCTCCAGCCAAAAGCAATTCCAGTGACATCGGGCGACCCACAATATTTGAAGCCCCGACGATCACCGCGTGTTTGCGTTTGGGGTCAATGCCATACTCTTGTAATAGCACCATTACCCCATAAGGCGTGCAGGGCCGGATACTGGGACGGCGCTGCGCGAGCCGACCGAGGTTGTAGGGGTGGAAACCATCGACGTCTTTTTCGTGCGCAATGGCGTCCAGGATCTCGTTGGCGTCGAGGTGATCTGGCAAGGGTAATTGCACCAGAATGCCGTGCACATTGGGATCATTATTCAATGACTGTACCAAGTCGAGAATCTCGGATTGGCTGCTATTGACGGCCAAGTCGTGCGCAAATGAGCGAATGCCGACTTCATCACAGGCGCGGCGTTTGTGTTTAACGTACACCTTTGAGGCCGGGTCTGCACCCACCAGCACCACTGCGAGTCCGGGTGAGCTCAAGCCCTGGTCGACCCGCAGTTTTACGTTTTGTGCGACCTCATCACGTACTTTTTGTGCGACGGTTTTGCCTTGAATGAGTTGTGCGGTCATAGTGTTTTGCTCAGGTCTGGAGACTTAAAATCAGAGTTATATTGTGATGCGGGGCGGCATTGTCGCATGCAGGCATTGGGCTCACAAGCCAGGCGCAAGGAAAAAAGCGCTTTTTGATTGACGATTTACAGCTTCATCCGTATCATGCGCGCCTCGTCGGGTGGTAGAATGCCCGACTCGCACATGAGCCAGTCTGTATGTCTGGCAAAAGCGAAATTAGTACCGCACTCGGAGCATAGCGCAGTCTGGTAGCGCATCTGGTTTGGGACCAGAGGGTCGGGGGTTCGAATCCCTCTGCTCCGACCAATTTTGGAAATTTCAGTGTGCTGGATTGCATAGCCACACTGAAAAGTACCCGCAATGAATGATCCCAAATAATTCATGGCAAGGGTCGTTGGTCGCAGGCAATTGGCCTGAAACCTGTAAAGAATGTAATAATTTAAACCTAGCGCCCGTAGCTCAACTGGATAGAGCATCGGCCTTCTAAGCCGAGGGTTGCAGGTTCGAGTCCTGCCGGGCGCGCCAATTTTTGGTCACGGCAGTGTTCCTGAACCAAATTCATACCGATCAATGGTGGACGTAGCTCAGTTGGTAGAGCCCCGGATTGTGATTCCGGTGGTCGCGGGTTCGAGCCCCGTCGTCCACCCCATTCGATACCTCACTCAATTTCCCAGAACAAAATCCTGACAGATTAGTGCGCTAATTTGCATTTCACGGCAGCCCAAAGTCTAAATCAGTTATAATGTTCGGCTTGCCAGAGCGAGCGTGGCGGAATTGGTAGACGCGCTGGATTTAGGTTCCAGTAGGGCAACCTGTGGGAGTTCGAGTCTCCCCGCTCGTACCATCTTTTTCATGGTGAAATATCTAGAGCAAAAAGATTTTGGCAATCAAATATTAAATTGGGTTTTTTAGACCAATGGGTTCGTTAGACCAAGCGTTTTATGGCCCAAGACTATTTTTTACATATCAGACATATATTTTTGAAGGTTAACCATGGCAAACGAATTACAAGTTTCTCTGCAAAGCTCAGAAGGCCTTAAGCGCACACTGCGAGTCGAGATTCCGGCAGAACAGATCGATGGCGAGATCACCAAACGTCTCAAGCAAGTGGGCAAAAAAGCCAAACTAAAAGGTTTTCGTCCGGGCAAAGCACCCTTAAATGTTATTCGCCAAAACTACGGTAGTGAAGTGCGTAACGAAGTTCTGGGCGACATGATGCAAAAAACTTACGCCCAGGCCATTAGCCAAGAGCAGATCCAACCGGCTGGCAACCCGAATATCAAGGCCGACGAACACAAAGAAGGTAATGCGTTTGCCTACACGGCAGAAGTCGAGGTGTATCCCGAGATCAGCTTGCAAGGCCTGGACTCACTGAGTATTGAAAAACCGGTTGCCAAGATCACCGACCAGGACGTTGACCTGATCATCGACAATATGCGTCACCAAAAAGCCAACTGGGAAACCGCCAATCGTAAAGCTCGCGAGAATGACCGTGTCACCATCGATTTTGAAGGCAGCATCGATGGCGAAGCGTTCCCCGGAGGCAAAGCTGAAAGCACACCGGTGATCCTGGGTGAAGGCCGCATGTTGCCGGATTTTGAAAAAGGTCTGGTTGGCATCAAGGCCGGAGAAGTTCGCAATATCGATGTGAACTTTCCCGAGGATTATCACGCCGAAGACCTGAAAGGCAAAAAAGCCGTATTCGAAATATCGGCTGAAGTGGTCGAAGAAAAAGTATTGCCCGAAATTGATACAGAATTCTGTCAAGCCTTCGGGGTTGAATCGGGCGACATTGACGAACTGCGCACAGAAGTTCGTGCCAATATGCAAAAAGAGCTGGACGGGGTGATCGAGGCTAAAACCAAAGATAACGCCATGACCGCTTTGCTTGAGGCCAATCCGCTGGACGTGCCACAAGCTTTGGTGGGCCAGGAAATTCACTCATTGCAACACGACATGCAACGCCGCATGGGGCTGCCAGACGATCACAGTTATCACCCGCCGGCTGAACAGTTTATTGATGAAGCCACGCGTCGCGTACGCCTGGGTTTGTTGATTGGTGAATACGTCAAGCAAGAAGAACTTAAAGTCGAAAAACAAGAGATCGAGCAACAACTGGATAAAATGACGGACGGTTACGAAGACGCGGAAACCATGAAAAATGCCTACCGCGGTAATCAGCAAGCCATGCAGCAGTTAAACATGATGGCGCTGGAAGCCAAAGTGGTCGAGAACCTCCTGACCAAGGCCACTGTTACCGAACAGGCCAATGATTTCCAGACCTTGATGGAAGTGAAGCCGCTGGCCTAATGTTGAGCTCATGCCTGCCAACGGCGTGTGGCTTGAATAAAATTTAGCCTTTATACTTGTGTCTGCACGCGTATACTATTGACCCATTATTAATGCATTCACATACACGAGTAGGCAATGAAAAACATTTTAGGTTTAACTTCTCAATCCGAATCAATCGTAACTTCCGCCAGTGGCCTCGTGCCTATGGTGGTTGAACAAACTGCCCGCGGTGAACGGGCATTTGATATTTATTCGCGTTTGTTGAAAGAGCGCGTGATCTTCATCGTCGGTCCTATTGAAGACCACATGGCGAATCTGATTGTTGCTCAATTACTTTTCCTGGAATCGGAAAACCCGGATAAAGACATTCATGTTTACATCAATTCACCCGGCGGCGTGGTTACAGCCGGATTGTCGATCTACGACACCATGCAATTCATCAAGCCGGATGTCAGTACAATTTGTATGGGGCAGGCGGCGAGCATGGGTGCGGTGTTACTCGCGGCGGGAGCTGCTGGCAAGCGCTATTGTTTACCGCACTCCCGGGTGATGATCCATCAGGTTCTTGGCGGGGTCCAGGGCCAGGCAACGGATATCGACATTCACGCGCGTGAGATCCTCAAAATTCGTGATCGCCTGAATCAGATATTGGCAAAACACACGGGTCAAAACATCGAAACCATCGCTGAAGACACCGAACGCGATAATTTCATGGACGCGGAAATGGCCAAATCCTATGGGCTGATCGATGACATTCTGGCCGCACGCGAACACCCGAACTCGACGGATTGATGCATTCGGGAGTGAATTGCTCAAATTTTCATCAAAACCGACACCGCAAGACGTCGGTTTTTTTTTGTGCGAAATATTGCGGACTTTTAGCGGTTCTACATGGTCTGAAGAGGGTATCGCGCTAGTCAGGGAGCTGGTGAGAATGCCCGAATATTCAAGGAAATCGCCAAAATGTGTGAAATTGACCGAAATTCAAACATTTTTGAGTCCCTTTTTACCCCAAACATCAAGGGCTTACGTTACAATTAGCACGAATTTATCAGCTGGACAGGTTCATAAACCCTATGAGTGATAGCACCACAACAGACGACGGCAAACTACTGTATTGTTCTTTTTGCGGCAAAAGTCAGCACGAAGTACGCAAATTGATCGCCGGACCTTCGGTCTACGTATGCGACGAATGCGTTGAGTTGTGCAACGACATTATCCGTGAAGAACTGGATGACTCCAGTGAATTCAATATTGATCATCTTCCCAAGCCCAAAGAGATCAATCACATCCTGGATGACTATGTGATCGGTCAGGATCAGGCAAAAAAAGTCTTGTCGGTAGCGGTCTACAATCATTACAAGCGTCTCAACTCTCGCATGAACGCGGGTAAAGACGAAATTGAATTACAAAAAAGTAACATTTTGCTGATCGGTCCAACCGGTTCGGGTAAAACCTTGTTGGCAGAAACTTTGGCGCGCCTACTCGATGTTCCTTTCACCATTGCCGATGCAACCACCTTGACCGAAGCGGGTTATGTGGGTGAAGACGTAGAAAACATTATCCAGAAACTTTTGCAAAAATGTGACTACGACGTTGATCGTGCCCAAACGGGTATTGTCTACATCGATGAGATAGATAAAGTGTCACGCAAATCCGATAACCCTTCAATCACACGTGATGTGTCGGGCGAGGGTGTGCAACAAGCCTTGTTAAAGTTGATCGAGGGCACAGTGGCATCCGTGCCTCCACAGGGTGGCCGTAAACATCCACAGCAGGAATTCTTGCAAGTCGACACTTCCAATATATTGTTTATTTGTGGGGGTGCATTTGCCGGCCTGGAAAAAGTTATTTTGAACCGCACCACAAAAAGTGGCATCGGTTTTGTAGCGGATGTGCAAAGCAAAGATACCGATATTCAAAGCGACTCCCTGTTGCCGCAAGTTGAACCGCAGGATCTTGTGCACTATGGCTTGATCCCGGAGTTCGTTGGACGATTGCCGGTGCTTGCAATTCTTGAAGCACTGGATGAGGAAGCCTTGATGTCCATTCTGGTGGAGCCAAAAAATGCCTTAACCAAACAGTATCATCGTTTGTTTGAACTGGAAGGTGCCGAGCTGGAGTTTCGTGATGACGCTTTGCGCGCCATTGCAAGCAAGGCCATGGAACGCAAAACCGGCGCACGAGGCTTAAGGACTATTCTGGAAAAAGTATTACTCGACACCATGTACGACCTGCCGTCTATGGAAAATGTCAGCAAAGTCGTATTAGACGAGTCGGTGGTGAATGGCGAATGCGATCCATACATAATTTACGAGACCTCGGAAAAACAGCGCCAGCAAGACTTAATGTTGGCGCAACGCCTGGCGAGTGGAGACTAATTAAGCAATTCAAGCACTTGCAGTGAGCGCGGTTTAAAATATAGACAAATCACCCGCAACGAGTTACTCGCTGCGGGTTTTTTTATTGCAAATTAAAACGTCTACAAGCGGCCCAGGACTTGAATTTTGCTATAGTGACACCATCTGGTTAAGCACAACTATACCCAGGGACAGCTGATTCACAGCGACCCCGTAACGAGACATCTATGAGCACAGACATTATCAAATCAGGCACGCCTTCGGAATTACCGGTTTTACCACTCCGCGACGTGGTGGTGTACCCGCATATGGTCATTCCATTATTCGTCGGGCGCGAACTCTCGACCGCTGCATTGGAAGAAGCCATGCGCGGCAATAAACAAATATTACTGCTTACGCAATTTAGCGCCGACACTGACGAGCCAGGCATCAAAGACCTGTTCAGCTACGGCACGGTCGCCAATATTTTGCAAATGGTTAAGTTGCCCGATGGCACGGTACGCATTCTGGTAGAAGGCATGCAGCGCGCGGCCCTCAAAAGTTTGCGTCTGGATAACCATTTTATTGCCGAAGTAGAGGTTATCGAGCAACGCCAGGATGAATCGCCGGTTGAATTGGAAGTTCTACAGCGCTCAGTGCATGAACAATTTGAACAATACGTCAAACTGAATAAAAAAATTCCTTCTGAAGTGCTAACCACGCTTCTCGGTATTGAAGACATCTCGCGCTTTGCCGATACCATCGCTGCGCACATGACCTTGAAAGTCGAAGACAAACAGAAAATTCTGGAACTGGAATGGGTCAAGGATCGTATGGAATTCATTTTATTGCTTATCGGCAATGAAATGGAAGTGCTGGAACTTGAAAAACGTATCCGTGGCCGGGTCAAACATCAAATGGAAAAAAGCCAGCGCGAATATTATTTAAACGAGCAAATGAAAGCCATACAAAAGGAACTTGGCGATAATGACGGTGGCGCTAGCGAAAATGATGACATGGCGGAAAAGATCGAAGCCGCCGGCATGACCAAGGAGGCGCGTGAGAAGGCGGAAACCGAACTCAAGAAACTCAAAATGATGTCTCCGATGTCGGCCGAAGCGACGGTTACCAGAAACTATATTGACTGGTTGCTCAAACTCCCATGGAACAAGAAAAGTCGTATTCGCAATAAACTTGCCAACGCCGAAGAGATTCTCGAAGCCGATCACTACGGCTTGGAAAAAGTTAAAGAACGCATTCTTGAGTACCTGGCGGTTCAGCAACGGGTTAAAAAACTCAAAGGGCCAATCCTGTGTTTGGTTGGACCTCCGGGAGTCGGTAAAACCTCACTGGGTAAGAGTTTGGCGCGCGCGACCAATCGTGAATTTGTGCGTATGTCATTAGGCGGGGTTCGTGACGAAGCAGAGATTCGCGGGCATCGTCGTACCTACATCGGATCCATGCCCGGAAAGATCATTCAAAAACTCAGTAAAGTCGGAAAACGTAATCCACTCTTTCTGTTAGACGAGATCGACAAAATGTCTATGGATTTTCGTGGTGACCCGTCGTCGGCTTTACTCGAAGTCCTGGACCCGGAACAAAATAACACCTTTAGTGATCATTATCTGGAAGTGGATTTTGATCTCTCGGATATCATGTTTGTGGCAACCGCCAACAGTCTGAATATCCCGGGTCCCTTGCGCGACCGCATGGAGATCATTCGTATTCCCGGTTACACCGAAGACGAAAAGATCAATATTGCCAAACGTTACCTGGTGCCCAAGCAAAGTAAAAATGCAGGCTTGCGTAAAAACGAGATGTCGATCACTGACAAGGCCTTGGCTGACATTGTGCGTTATTACACTCGCGAGGCGGGAGTACGTGGGCTGGAGCGTCAAATTGCCAAAATTTGCCGCAAGGTTGTGAAAGAGAACCTGCTCGCCGACAAGAAATCGAAAAAAGCCAGTAAAAAGAAAACGGCAGCTAAAAAAGCAATTACTAAAAAAACCACCGGTAAAGCAATACAAGCCAAAACCACGGTGGTTAATCCCAAGAGTCTGGAAAAATACCTGGGCATTAAACGCTATCGCTTTGGTCGTGCTGATGAAAATAACCAGATCGGACAAGTTACCGGTTTGGCCTGGACGGAAGTCGGTGGCGAGCTGCTGCGGGTAGAAGCGGCAGTAGTGGCAGGCAAAGGTAAATTAACCCACACCGGACAACTTGGTGACGTTATGAAAGAGTCTATTCATGCGGCCATGACCGTGGTGCGCAGTCGGGCCGATGCACTGGGAATCGATGCCGATTATTTCAGTAATCACGATTTGCACATTCACGTTCCCGAGGGCGCCATTCCGAAAGATGGCCCAAGTGCAGGAATTGGAATGTGTACGGCTTTAGTGTCGGCGTGTACCGATATTGAAGTGAATGCCAATGTGGCCATGACCGGCGAAATTACCTTGCGCGGCGAAGTCTTACCCATTGGTGGTTTAAAGGAAAAACTCCTGGCCGCACACCGTGGCGGAATTACCAAAGTCCTGATCCCGGAGGAGAACCGTAAAGATCTTGCGGAAATTCCTGACAACATTAAAAAACATCTGGATATCCAGTGCGTACAATGGATTGATGAGGTGCTTGAGCAGGCACTGGTGCGTCAGCCCCAGCCGAGTGTAAACAAGAAAATGAGCAAACCGCCCAAAGATAAAAAAGCGGAAAGAAAAAAAGGCGTTCAAGCGCATTAAGAAACCCGTTTAAGCTATTCTCATGCGAGTCATTTAGTCGACAATTCCGGCTAAATGGCTTTGTGTTTTTAAGAACCCAGGCCACGCTTGGGGGCCCTGCACAAGTTCAAATTAAATCTCATCAATTTATTGACAATTTTCCGCACCAAACACTAGCAATCTTGGCTCGCTTGCCGTAAACTGCGCGCCTTCGGGTGCTTAGCTCAGCTGGTAGAGCATCGCCCTTACAAGGCGAGGGTCGGCGGTTCGATCCCGTCAGCACCCACCAAGATCCGGAGCGGTAGTTCAGTTGGTTAGAATACCGGCCTGTCACGCCGGGGGTCGCGGGTTCGAGTCCCGTCCGCTCCGCCAGAATAAGAAAACCACCTTCGGGTGGTTTTTTTATTTCTGTACAGACGGGGCGAGAACCCCGGGTTTGACCAAATGGCAGGACAGCCATTTTGCGCAGCTTCAGCTGCCC
>JABDMI010000103.1 GCA_013001575.1 Gammaproteobacteria bacterium | reverse complement strand
TGGAAAACAGTTTGGCCGCCGAGTTCCTGAAACCCATGGCCATCTCTTTGGCCTACGGGATATTGTTTGCCACCATGATCACCCTGATCCTGGTACCGGTGATCTTCCGCATACTCGCCGACATCCGCCCCAAGTATCAGGAAGCCAGGGAAACAGTTGATCTGGAGTCAGCGGATTCGGTCTGGGTGTGATAAAAAATAAAAAAAGTCCACATATGTGGACTTTTTCTGCAAAAAGAATTCAGTTAGCTTATCGACTTTGCTTTTGCTCAGCCATTTTTGTTTTCTTGGCTTGCAAGCCCAGGATCAACAAACCACCGTCATAACCTGCAACATACGCTTTGCCATTATCAACTGAAATATGATCGACCACATTAGGAACCTTATAAGAGTCAATCTCCTGTGGTGAAGATGGATTCGAGATATCATATACACGCAACCACTCAAGGTCACCTACATAGGCAATTGAGTCGTCTACATGTATTGATTTAGCATTACGGGGCGTGTCTTTAACTGTTATTTCCCGCAGCTTATATGGATCAGTTATATCAAGCACAATCATTCCCGACTTACCTGCCGCAAGGTAAGCATAATTCCCTGCAATATCAACACTACGCACCTCATCATCATTAGGAGCAATATAATAGCTGACTGCTTTTATCTCATTTGGGTTTTCAACATTAAAAATTCTTAAACCCGATCGATTATCTGCAACAAAAGCAAAATTATTACTAACTTCCACATCGTAACTGTAACCTGAAGTATTAAAACTGGAAACCGCTGAGGGGTTTTGTGGGCTTGATACATCGATAATCCTTAAACCGGCGTCACCATCTGCGATATAAATGTAGTCTCCATTTTTTGTAATTCCCTCTGCATACCCAGGAGTGTCTAGCTTGCCTAGCTCTTGTGGCGAAGAAGGCTCACTGACATCAATAACTCGTAGGCCGCTAAAATCATCTGCAATATAAGCGTAAGGTCCATCAACATGAACATCTAAAGCACGATAAGTTTTCAACACACTCACTTCTTGAATGCTACTTTGATCAGACACATCCAATATCCTCAATCCTGTATAGCCGTTGGCAACATAAGCGAGATTGCCAATTGTTTGTACGCTTCGCGACATTCCTGCGGCATCATGATGATCAATAATAGGTGGTGATGTGGTTTGTGTAATATCGAGAATCTCAAGACCAAGGTCTCCATGCCCTAGAAAAGCATGCGATCCTGCTACCGTCACGGACTCTGAGCATGTTGGATTATGATAACGACCTAGCCATTCAGGAGAAGTTGCATCGCTCACATCTACAACGATTAGGCCAGCGTCATCTGCTACTCCGGCCAGATATGCTTTTGAATCTTGCACCCAAATTCGTTCGGCGCCATATTTTAGATGCTGAAAACCTGCTCTCGACGGATTTGCCGGGTCAGAAATATCAATTAGAGTCAGACCACCGGCACCATCCTTCTCATCTTTTTCCAGACTTACTAAATATGCGTTATCTTCATCTGCAGAAACACCGTAAACGATACCAGGCATTTCAAAATAACCGACATCCCTAGGTAGTCCTGGTTTTGATATATCAATTATTTTGAGACCATTATCTCTATACGCATTTGCAACAAAGGCTAACGACCCATGCACATAAACATCATAAGCAATGCCTGTTGTTTTATGCTTACTGACAAGTGCAGGTTGAGCTGGGTCAGTAATATCAATTACAATCAGTCCGTCCCATTGTGCAGCCAAATAAGCATAATCTCCAACGACATACACTGCTCTGACACTTTTGCCAGTTTTTATGCGTCCGGTTTCTTTAGGATTCTTAGGATTTGATACATTTATAACAATCATCCCGCCGCTGTCATCTGCTACATAAAGATGTTTACCGGACACAAACAGACCACGAACGATGCCATTGGTTTCTATTGAACCGACCTCGTTCCATTTATCCTTATTCATTTTATCCGATTCCAGAACCCGGATCTCGCCTCCCGATCCAAAATACACATAATTGCCGGAGACCGCACTGGCGAATACCGGGCCACGTTGCCAACGACCCAGCAACTCAAAAGACATCTTTGGCGTGGCAGCCGTGGATCCTTGAGCCAATAATGACAAAGAAGTGGTTGTAGTCGGAACGGCAGTTATTCCATTCGCACTTATAAGGACTGCAAAAATGAGTACGCAATAATAAAACCCTTTACGCATTGTTTGACTCCTTAATTTAAATGATTAATTGAACTGTAATGATAACTATCACTAATGGTAAACACTAAAGGTCAATTTTAAAAGTCAGTCATGTCATATTAACAAAAAAAACGCCCTGCAATAATTAAGCACTGCAGGGCATTATTTTTCAGTTACCTCTTACTATGGTGTTGGTGAAATCACAAGTGATCCCGAGAGTGCGCTGACGGACCCACTTACTCCAGTAATTCTTATACTTAGAGAATCTAGCACCGCAATGGAGGCAGAACCTACTGGCGCTAAACATGTGCCAGAAACATCTGTCGTGCAGGAGATACCTGTTGTTTGCCCATCTGAGGAATTTGCAAGATCTTTGTAAATGGTACAAATAACGCCTGACCGAGGACTAACAGTGTTCCCCGAGATATCATTTGCCTTACATGCAAAGCCTTCAATGTTGCCACCGAATGGCAAGATAATACCAACATCGTCGTGCGTACCACTCACAGCACCGAGGCCACAGTGTTTGGTGTTACCAACACTTGAAGTACCACAAGTCAGATTCATAAGTGTAGTGTTAGACGCTGGATCACCTTGGGGGCCTTGAGGTCCTTGCTCACCTTGTGCGCCTGGAAAGCCCATCTTACCTTGAGGACCTTGGGCACCGTCAGAACCAGCGGCACCGACCTTACCTTGTGGACCTTGAGCACCGTCCGTTCCGTCTGCACCAGCGGCACCGATCTTACCTTGAGGACCCTGGTCGCCTTTATCGCCTTTAGGTCCTTGTGGACCTACAGCCCCTAAGGTCAGATCATATAAATCGTGTTGCGATGTAACTCCACCGCCATTACCTACGTAATCAATAAGCTGGAAACTTCCATACTCTTCACCAAGTATTAGTGGTTGAGAGCAGGATGTGTGAATAAAGAATTCTTGAGAATTGCCGTCGGCTTCTAATAAAACACTTAGTTTATTTTTCCATTTGGATCCGGACGCTATAAAAGTGACAGTGCCACCATCCATGACCGAGGTTTCATATAACCAGGCATCTGCATCTTTGCCAAAAGTTGACACGGACGCATCACTCATAGATCCCGTCATATCACCCGAGCAAGTAGAATCGGCTTGTGAATTGAAACCACTACAATCTTTTGGTGTGTAAAGAAAGGTTAGAGAACTTGGTTTGTCGCCACATACGGCTTCCCCGCCTTCTGTGACAACTTTCAATAAATAATCACCAGAAGGTACATTTGGCTCGCCGCCCATTACCACTGGCAGATCCACAACCACGCAATCAAAACTGCTGGGATCCAGTGGTGGCGCAGGATTAGCACTCATCATGGTACACAGTGACTGATCAAGGCTGATATCCAGAGGATCTAGATACGTACCTAAATAGACACTTGGATCATTAAAATCGGTACCCCAAACAACCAATACTTCTGGTCCGTTTGCTGGATATGGTTGTACCTCATGGATTTTCGTTTCGGCAAATCCGGCGGTACTTAGATATAACAACGCCATGAATATGGCTACTTTGATTTTCATCGTTAATCCCTCAATTGTTTTTAGAATTTTTGACATCCAACTGTGTCTGCATTTTGATGCAGGTTAATCGAATGCCCTAAATAAACGAAAACTACGTTCAGTATCCATTGTTTACAGAAAGTTACAGTTGCGACACTTAAGAGTCAAATTTATCGGCATGTGTCCCATATATGTTACAAAGCAAGGTCTCGATTGAGTGTCAATTGTCAAAAGTTGACAGCCACTTGCGTCGGTAAATTTGATCATTAAAAACATAGAAATCATGCGCTTAGTTTGGATGAAATAGGGTTCTAGACGAACTGTTTCATAGTTGGTACAGATGGATCCAGGAAAAGATCGTGAGGAATATTCCGCAACTTTTCAACCATCCATGCAACAGGGTCATAAATCCTGAACAGCAAGTCATCCAGGTATAAAAAAGCCCGCGTTAAGCGGGCTTATGATCATGCGATATTAAATGAATCGGTCTTAAACGCTACCGCCACACTTGCCTTCGCCGCATTTGCCTTCGGCGCCTTTTTCTTCGGCTTTGTCTTCAGCAGCGCCACACTTGCCTTCGCCGCACTTGCCTTCAGCACCTTTGTCCATGCCATCTTTTTCAGCGCCACATTTGCCTTCACCACATTTACCTTCGCCGCACTTGCCTTCAGCGTCTTTCTTTTCGCCTTTGGCACCACATTTGCCTTCACCGCATTTACCTTCGGCTTTGGATTTATCGCAATTTTCAGCTCGCTTGCCTTCGCCTTCGGTGAGATAGACATTAGACATGTAGCCGGAGCTTAGCGCGGTTGCGGAAAATGGATTATCAGCACTAACTGAAGTGCTCATGGTTGCTGCCATTGCTGCTGTTACTGCAATAGCTAATGGTTTGATGGATTTTTTGTTCATAAGGTTTTTCTCCTGATATGTAAAAAATGAAATGAAACAACTAACCGCAGAGCGGCGAATATTAATCCTGCCAATGAAATGCTTCGAGTAAAACTCGATCCATATAATCAGGATTTTCCTTTTTGCCGCCGATCACGGCAATGGCGCCATGCTCCGCGGGTAAGATTCTTCCATTGAATTCTTTGCTTTTGATCTTGGCAGCACGCGTACGCATTTCCGGCATGATCAGTATTGTAACCGGTCTACCCGATTCACCTTTGACCACAATGTGTGCTGCAAGTTGCCCCGCAAATGGGCATAAGCTTGCAGATAATATTTCTATACTCTGGTCATTCAGCATTATATTCGCCTGCTTAAGAACCATATCCACTTGTTCACGAGGTGTAACGGTGTGGGTCAAGACCAATAGATTGGGTTCGTGGTGAATATGCTCAACCACTTCGCTGGCGATTGCCGTGCCGGGATATTGCATGGCAAATAGAGCCGTGATTGCAAGCATAATACTGGCTGCTGCCGCTAGCCATGGACGGAATTTTTGTTTGATTAATGAGCCTGGACGCCTCTCGTTTTTTGCAGCAATGACCTTGCTAAGTTGATGGTCGATACTGTTTTGTGTAATTGGTAATGACAGAGCCGACAACAGCTTGCCTTCCAGGCTTAAGCTTGCAGCATAATAATCGGCACATGCGACACACTCTTGTTGGTGCGCAAACAGTTTCGGGTTAGTTTCAACCTGTTGTGGTTCTGCACCACAATTGCGTTTGAAACTTATACAGTCAATGTTCTCTATCATACTTGTTCAGCTTGCTATCTCAGGTAGCAATTTTCTCTTTGTGTGTTTATTAAGACCGGATCGGGGTCACATTATTACTGCGCGGACCAATATTTTCGTCTTGTTTTTCAAGCTCTACTTTTAGTTTTTTACGCGCTCGAAACAAGCGGGTTAAGACCGCGCCTTGTTTTAATCCCATGGTTTGAGCGATCTCTTCAGTGGTGTAGCCCATTAATACTTGCAACACCAACGGTTCACGATATTCGTCTTCCAACCTCCAAAGCCCGTCTCTGACGTCGTCAATGTGGCTGACATCTTGTGTTGCAAAATACTGTGGATTACTGATCATGGCTTCTTCAAGGTTGTAATGATGATCACGCCGGCGATCAAGGAATCGATAAAACTCCCGCCGCCCGATCGTCAGCACCCATTGCTTGGCCGCTTTACCATCGCGTAACTTGTCCCAGGAGCGCCAGGCCCGTAACCAGGTTTCCTGCGCCACGTCCGAGGCGAGATCCGGGTCTTTGCAAAGCCACACCAGATAACGATAAAGGTCAGCTGCAAAAGCGTGACTGAACTCGTCAAAATCTGGCTTGTCAGGAATCTGGTCTGGCATCTCTTTTACCAAAGAAATTATCTCCTTGCCTATTATGCATGGAAGACCAAGAGAGGATTAAAGTTATTACGAGACCGAGTGAAATATCAATAAATTCAGTGAATTATGTACAAAAATCTATCAGAAATGCACGCAATCCACTACAATACCGCCTTTGCATGACAAATGACACCATAATGAGCCAGTTTGACGGAAATTACCCTTTGAATCGCCCGCGCCGCTTGCGCGACAAGGCGTTTATACGGGAGTTGGTTCAGGAACATCGTTTACATGTGCACGACCTGATCTATCCGGTTTTTGTGATGGAGGGCGAAAATCACAGCGAAGCCGTTCCAAGTATGCCCGGCGTTGAACGCCTGAGCATTGATCGACTGTTGGCAGTGGCCGGGGAATGCTCGGAACTGGGCATCCAGGCCCTGGCTATTTTTCCTGTGATCAATGCAGACTTGAAATCCGAGGATGCCCGAGAAGCATTTAATCCGGATGGCTTGGTCCCAAGAGCCGTTCGAGCGTTAAAAGATGCCTACCCCGAACTGGGGGTGATAACCGACATTGCGCTCGACCCTTACACGTCTCACGGACAAGATGGCTTGATCGATCACAACGCTTACATTGTTAATGATGCCACGGTAGAAATTCTGGTTAAGCAAGCCTTGTCGCATGCCACAGCAGGTGCCGATATTGTGGCGCCTTCCGATATGATGGACGGACGCATTGGCGCTATTCGTAAGGCGCTGGAACAAGCTGGGTTTGTAAACACAAAAATTTTGGCCTATACCGCAAAATATGCGTCGTCGTTTTATGGGCCATTTCGTGATGCTGTGGGTTCAGCAGGTAATCTTGGCAAGGCCGATAAAAAGAATTACCAAATGGATCCCGCCAATATCGATGAGGCTTTGCGTGAAGCGGCACTGGACATTGCCGAAGGTGCCGATATGTTAATCGTTAAACCTGGCATGCCTTATCTGGATGTAGTAAGACACATGAAAAACAACTTTCAAGTGCCGATTTTCGCTTATCAAGTCAGTGGGGAGTACGCCATGCTAAAGGCCGCGGCTCAAAACGGATGGCTGGACGAGCAAGCCTGTGTGCTGGAAAGTTTACTCGGATTTAAACGTGCCGGCTGTACCGGCATTTTGACCTATTATGCCAAAGACGTGGCACACTGGCTTACACCCTGAATTTCCAAATAATTAAAAAAAGACTTTAAACATGGAAGAAAAAAAATCCTATCATTGTGGACTGATCGGCTCGCCGGTCAAACACAGCCTTTCGCCAATAATTCACGGGCATTTTGCCGCCCAGTTTGATATGGATCTGGAGTATTCATTATTTGATACATCCGAAGAAGATGTGGAAGAAACCATACTCAGTTTTTTTGCCGGTGGCGGTACCGGATTGAATATAACCATGCCATATAAAAACCTGGCCTATCGTTTTTGCAAGCAACACAGTGTCATTTCGAAAACCACGCGTACGGTAAACACGGTCTGGATGGGCAAGAACCACGAACTCAGTGGTGACAACACAGACGCCACCGGTTTTATTCGTGACTTGCGACACAATCAGAAATTTGATGCCAAAAACAAGCGTGTACTGGTTATCGGTGCCGGTGGTGTGGCACAGGCGATCATACCTACCCTGTTTGTTCAAAAAGTAGGTGAGCTGTATATATTGAACCGCACCATGAGTCGTGCCGAAGAACTGGTCAAGCATTATGGCGAAAAACGTGGTGCCAAAGTTCTCGATCCGGACAAGAACAAACAAGCCTTTGATCTAATAATTAATGCAACTTCGGCCAGTATTTATGGCACTTTACCCAACGTAAATTCTCGCATGATTGGTGAGCACACCTATTGTGTGGACCTGGCTTATACCAAGACCTCGACAATTTTTTGCGACTGGGCTCAGGAAAACGGAGCCGAACGGGTCTGGGATGGTCTTGGTATGTTGATCGAACAGGCCGCCGATGCGTTCGGGATCTGGTTCAAACAACGACCGGATACACTCGAATTGTACAAGCAGCGTTATAAATTACTCGCCGGATCCAACTCTTCTAAATAGGAATTTTTCAATTTCACATAATGTCTGGCAGAATAAGCCAACATCTCGATCTCATCCTGCTTCAGATCACGGATACGTTTAACCGGATTACCACGATAGAGCGAGCGGCTCTCCAGTTTTTTGTTTGGCGGCACCACACTTCCAGCGGCAATCAGGATCTCGTTTTCCAATACCGCGCCATCCATAATGATCGCACTCATGCCGATCAAGCAACGGTCTCCAATCGTGCAAGCATGCAGCATGGCTTGATGTCCGACGGTAACTTCAGCGCCAATACTTAATGGCCCTTCTCCATCCGAATACGGCCCATCGTGGGTCACGTGCAAAACGGCGGCATCTTGGATATTGCTGCCAGCCCCGATCGAAATGGTACTGACATCGCCGCGCACCACGGCCATTGGCCAGATGGAAAC